>NZ_JAKFZM010000046.1:0-30088 GCF_021654205.1 Leisingera sp. MMG026
GCAAGTCTCGCAACAATTCATCACTCAGCACACCAGGCAGGGTTTCTCTTTGTAGCAGGATTGCACGTTTCGAAGCCGCTGCGCTGTAACGAGAAAAGGTATCTAGATGACGGACACCGCGGAATGAGCTGTAAAGGGGGAGCACCAGTGTTGACCCCATCAACAGTACGAGAAGCCCATGAGGGGTCCACGGCCCCGCCTCGAACGAAACAGTTAAGAACGCAGCGAGAAAGAAGCCCAAAATTGTAAGAGCAACCGCGTTCTTTTGCTCAACCTTCTTTAGTGTTCCAAGCAAACGTTGGAAGCCATGCCGATGAAGTCCAAAACTACCAACAGCCTCATAGTCGAAGCGATCAATTTCCCGAGGCTCTAATTCGCTATATGCATTTAACCTTCTTGCAGTAACGAACAAAGCAAACTCTTTCCGCGACCAGCGAAAATGAGACACGAGCCAAAAGCAAAGCTGGGTGCCCCATACTGTGGCTTGTACAGGGCAGTAATAAGTTTTCAGGTGCTCCAGCACTCCCTACCTGCTCAAACCGCCATGCAGCGCCGGCATGTCCAGGCTCTGGAAGCCGTAATGGCGCAGCCAGCGCAGGTCGCTGTCGAAGAAGGCGCGCAGGTCGGGGATGCCGTATTTCAGCATCGCCAGACGGTCGATACCGATGCCGAAGGCAAAACCCTGATAAATCTCCGGGTCGATGCCGCCGGCCGCGATCACCTTAGGGTGAACCATGCCGGAGCCGAGAATCTCCATCCAGTCGTCGCCCTCGCCGATCTTCAGCTGACCGTTATCCCAGGAGCAGCGGATGTCGACCTCGGCCGACGGCTCGGTGAAGGGGAAGTGCGAGGCGCGGAAGCGCAGCTCGACGTCGTCCACCTCGAAGAAGGATTTGACAAATTCCTCCAGCACCCACTTGAGGTTCGCCATCGAGATGTCCTTGTCCAGCGCCAGGCCTTCGACCTGGTGGAACATCGGCGTGTGGGTCTGGTCGTAGTCTGCGCGGTAAACGCCGCCCGGGCAGATGATGCGCAAGGGCGCGCCCATCTTCTCCATCGAACGGATCTGCACGGGGCTGGTATGGGTGCGCAGCACATGCGGCGGGCGGTCGTCGCCCTCGGCACGATGCATGTAAAACGTGTCCATCTCCGCCCGCGCCGGGTGGTGGCCGGGGATGTTCAGCGCATCGAAGTTGTACCAGTCGGTGTCGATCCGCGGCCCTTCGGCAACCGAAAAGCCGAGTTCCGCAAAGATCGCGGTGATCTCTTCCTGCACTTGGCTGATCGGGTGCAGGCTGCCCACGCGGCGGGCGCGGGTCGGCAAGGTCACGTCCAGCCATTCGGTGCGCAGACGCTCATCCAGGGCGGCATCTTCCAGGCCCGCCTTCTTGGCCGCCAGGGCCGAGTTGATCTCATCCTTCAGCGCGTTCAGCGCCGGGCCTGCGACCTGGCGCTCTTCCGGGGTCATCTTGCCCAGCTCGCGCATCTTCAGCGCCACTTCGCCCTTTTTGCCCACGGCGGCAAGGCGGATCGCTTCCAGCGCGGATTCATCCGCGGCATCGGCAATCTGACCCAGATATTTGGCTTTAAGATCGTCCATCACGGCCCCTCGAATTCTGCTTGTGCCCTGCTACCACAAGGGCCGGCGAAAGCAAGAGGGCGGGGACGGAAGCCGGGCGGATATGGCCGGACAGCAAGCCCGCCCTGCAATCACGCCCTAATTATGATAGACTCCCCGCATCTCATTCAACAGAACCGGAGGAGACAGTCATGGCGCATGTGGATTGGTATATCGAGGGCCGCAGCTTCGGGAACTGCAACTGCAACTACGGCTGTCCCTGCCAGTTCGAGGATCTGCCCACCCATGGCAATTGCACGGGGTTTGA
This sequence comes from Leisingera sp. MMG026, assembly GCF_021654205.1. NCBI lineage: Bacteria > Pseudomonadati > Pseudomonadota > Alphaproteobacteria > Rhodobacterales > Roseobacteraceae > Leisingera > Leisingera sp. MMG026. Next base: position 1,887 of record NZ_JAKFZM010000046.1, read on the forward strand.
GGTGATCCATATCGACAAAGGCCACTTCGGCGACACCGACCTTGCCGGCACCCGCGCCGCCGTTCTTTACGCATGGCCAGGTCCGATCTTCGAGGGCAAGGGCGCATTGCAGCTGATTGTCGACGACCGTGCCAGCGACGCCCAGCGCGAGGCGCTTTCCACCGTGATGCTCGGCGGCGAAACGGATGAGGAAGCCACCCATTGGTGGGTGTTCCGCGCCATGTGCGACACTGTGCATGACACGCTGGTTCAGCGGATCGACTACGAGGCCGACATCGAAAACCGCACCGCAAAAGTGGACGTCGAGGGCCTGCTGCACGCCACCGGCCGCCCGATCCAGGCCCCGCACGGCGGCGGCGAGCACCGGGTCCGCATCGACATCCCCGGCGGGATTGAATTCACCCTGGCCGAAGTGGGCAGCGGCTCCAGCAAATCCACTGCCGCCATCCCGCTGGACCTGGAGGATACATACGGCCAATGGGCCATCATCCGCCACGGCCCGCACGGGGTTGCAGCCTGAATCCGGAGATCAGGCCTTCAAACAGGCAGTGAACTTCGCATGTTTCTGTTCCGTGAAAACGCCACCGGGACGCACTCCGGCAGCCTCTTCGGGTGTCATGAACTTGTACAGGTCGCCCTTAATACCAGCTTGTTTCCAGCAGGTTTCGATCTGCGCTTTGGTTATGCTGTCTGAAGCAGGTTGGGACGTTACAGTGGCAGAGCTTTGCACAGTGTTTTGACACCCCGCAGCCAGTACCGCGAACATCATGCATATTGCCTTGATTTTCATTAGTATCGTCCAATTTTATTAGTAGTTTCTTCACGCGCAAGCTATCGGGATCAGGTCGCTTGTCAACTTGGAAACCGGGCCGCTGCCAGCCTGGATCAGAAGCTGGATTTGACAAAGGAACGTTGCACGTGCCGACCTAAAATTGATCCGAACTCCAGATATCTATGATAACAAGAGACTGCGGGTCTCAACCCAGCCCATGCCGGTCCTCCTCGACCTTCTTCTTCCAGCGCTTCCGGTTGAACGGGTACAGGAACTGCCGCCAGTAGCCGCTCGGCACCGTGTCCCCTGCCACGCCGTATTTTGATGGCCAGGCTTCCTCTGGCAAGTAATGGGTGCCGAACAGCCAGTCATAGAGTGGAAAATGCGAGGCATAGTTGATGTCGATCGCCGCCCGCTCGCTGCCGTGATGCCAGTGGTGATAGCGCGGCGTGACCAGGAACCGCTCCAGAAATCCCAGCTTCCAGCCGATATTGGCGTGGATGAAGCTGGAATAGAAATAGATGATCAGCAGATAGGCCTGGATCGCTTCCGGTTTGAAGCCCAGCGTGAACATCGGCACCGCCGTCAGCCCGCGCAGCACCGCGATTTCGATGAAATGCATCCGCGCACCCGCCAGCCAGTCCATTTTCTTGGCCGAATGGTGAATGGCATGGAAGTGCCATAGCGCCGGAAATGTATGGAATGCCCGGTGCACCCAGTACTGCACAAAGTCCGTTGCCGCCATCACGATCAGCACCTGCACCGCAAACGGCAGATTGGTGATATGGGCGCGGATGCCCTCCAGATCGGCGTTTGCATTGACATAGTTCGCCGGCGCCAGTGTCAGGAAAGTCAGCACCTGCACCAGCATTGAGCTGACCAGATAATAGAACATGTCCTCGCGCCATTCGGTGCGGAAAACCGTCTGCTCGCGCCGCGCTGCAAAGAAACGTTCCAGCGGCACAAACAGAAAGCCGACCAGCAGAACGTTGACGATGAAGTAATCAAGCCCGAAGTACAGGCTCTGCGGAGTGCCGCCTGCGTGCTGCGGCTGCGCCGTCGCCATCAAAGAAGCCACAACTGACAAGCCCAGAGCCGCCCAGCCCAGCGCCTTCTGGCGGCTCAGGATCAGGCTCAGCAGCGACAGCGCGTAACCCGCCAGCAGCACAAAGCGCAGAAAGGCGGTGACATAGCCGCTGGAATGGATAAAGCCGAGCTGCGGATACGAGAACGTCTCGGGGTACCAGCGCAGCAGCACCAGCAGCAGCCCGGTGAGCGCCGCCAGCAGCGCCATGGTTCCCGACAGCCAGCCGCTGCCCAAAGGCCGCGCCTCGCGCGGGGTTTCCAACTGCGCAATCACATCGCGGATGAACTTCATGGCTGCCTCACTCACCTCAATTCCGGCGCAACCTGCCATAATGCCGCCCGCAGTGCGATTATGGAAATCAATACGGAAAACCGCTGCCCTTCTAAGCAGCGGTTTCCCAATTTCCAAGCCAGCGCGGCATCACCCGGATGCCGCCGCCTTGAGCGTCAGTAGCTCAGCTTGACCGCGGTGCCGCTGGCAGCCCGGCAGCCCCAGCTGAGCGGGCAGACGCCGACGTTGCCGACCTCTGCATTAATGACCGCATCCGCCCCGAGCTTTGCTGCCTCAATACGCAGTTTTTTCTCTGCGTCCGCAACAGTCGGCGCCGGGTGAAAGGCAGTCGGCTTGCCCACGGACGTCTTCACCGGACCCAGCACCTGGAAGTTGCCGCCATTGATGCTTGCGCCGCGCTCAAGGGTGATCTGGTCAACCGGGGTGGCTGCGGCCTGCGCTGCCGTCTGCGACTGCTTTTCCAGCTGCGAAGGGTAGCTGAATTCGTCACCGCATGCAGCCAGGGCCAGCAAGGGCAACAAAAGGACGATCTTTTTCACGATGTAACTCCTCGGATTTCGTGCTCGACGGCCTTGGTCCGGATCCCAACCTGGAAAAAGCAGTATGCGGATGACTTGCACCAGTGCACACACAGGAAAGGCCGCTCGCGCCCGTATCCCGCAAAAGCTGTATAGATGCAACTGGCGGTTTCTGCCCTAAACCTTCCGCCGCACGGCAAACCGTCATCGCGCCGGGGACGGTTTCCGCCGGATCGATACACAACAATTGCAGCTGCACCCGTCCTACTATTCGGGTTTCATGCAGCTTGGCTGCAGGCACGATCAGACCAGAGATCACGGACACCGCCCAGCTAGTGCCGCCTGCACCAACCATCCTCATAGCGGCGCGGAAACGACACCCCCCATGCGGCAGCAACTGCACCGCATCAGGCGGGGGCCAGCTCCGCCGCCGAATATCTTCTTTTTTGCTCAATTGAGCAAAAAAACTGGCCCAAATACGCAAAAGGGCAAGATATCCTGCAGCCAAAAGGAGGCCAGAGCATGCAGAAAATCACCGGCATCGAAACACTTGAACACATTTACGGCACCCCGGTACCGCGGTCGCTGAGCAAAGTCGCCACCCGTCTTACACCGCTGTACCAGCGCTGGATCGAGGCCTCCTGGTTCCTGGTGCTGTCCACCATCGGCCCTGAGGGCACCGACGCCAGCCCGCGCGGCGATGATGGCCCGGTGGTGCATATCGCGGACGCCTGCACCCTGTGGCTGCCGGACTGGCGCGGCAACAACCGGCTCGACTCGCTGCGCAACATCGTACGCGACAGCCGTGTCAGCCTGATGTTCATGGTTCCGGGCGAAAACAATGTGGTTCGGGTGAACGGAACCGCATACCTGACCGCCGACGAAACCGCCCGCACCACCTTTGAACGCAAGGGACGGCGCCCGGCCACGGTGGCCGTCATCACCATAGACGAGCTGTATTTTCAATGCGCCAAGGCGGTTATGCGGTCCCGCCTGTGGGACCAGGACCGTGAACGCCCGGAACTACCCACCGCGGGCCAGTTCCTGAAGGAGCAGGAGGCCGGGTTCGAAGCCGAAACCTATGACGCTGGTTATGAGGAATATGCGAAAGGCCGGCTGTGGTGAGGGGCCGCTCCGAAACCAAGGACAAAGCCGCTTTGCTGCAACGGCGTTTGTGGCTAGTGTAAAAAACCATCCTGGGAGGTGACGCTTTTTGCCCGGGCGAATTCATCAGAGCCGCCGTTCATTCGCAGCGCAGCGGATTCAACCAACGAGCCCAATATCGACCGGTTGCTGATCCATGCCGGCCAAGGCAAGGGGGGGCAAAGATCGCAAGGTCATGCTGTCAACGGGATTGCAGGATCTGCTGCCCGGCTATTGGCGGGACGCGCGACCGGAGGTCTGCGGCCTGCTGTTCCGTGCCTCGGCCGAACCGGTCATGACCCTCGCCGCAGCCCCCAAGCGCCCCGGCGCCCACGCCGGCATGACCAGCGGGCTCCACACTTGGGGATCAGCGCTGACGCATTATTCCCGCATCCGCATGATCAGCCCCGGTAGAGGCCTGCCGCCGGGCAGCACCCGGCAGGTGGCCTGCAAACCGGGTTTCCGACTGCATCTGCGCGTCCTGTCCAGACTGTTCAGGCGCCTTTTCCTCGAAGGGCTGATGGAGTTGCACCGCACTGGTCAGCTGGCCTTCTTCGGCGATTACATGGTGCTGGCAGACGCAAAGGTATTCGCCACTTGGCTCCGAAAGACCAAATGGGCCGCTCACGCCAAACCGCCCTTCGCGCACCCTGTCCGTGCTGCGGCGGCCCGATGCGCATCATCGCTACCTTCCGGCGCGGTCAAAACCGATGCCGCGCGCACCACTGAGGGAGCAGGCCGCACCCACCAGACCATTGCGCCTGCGCAAGCCCCGCCTCCAGCCATTTGCGCGCTTCCCATAGACTGATCCCAGGCCCGCGCTGCTTTCACCTTGGGAAGGTTTTCCAACGCAGGCCAAGGTCGCACCGAACCCCGCCCCAATTCCACGGCCTGCATCGAAAACCATCGGGGCAGCTGATAATGCTGCATGCCAAAGCGAAGATCCGCTATAGTGATCAGCACTTCTGCTGATCGGAGAGAGGAGCATGTTTTGCGACGCTACGAGTTGACGGAACGATTTCGCGCCCTTCACGTCCCGGGCAAGCCGGTGGTGATGCCAAACCCTTGGGATATCGGATCAGCAAAGGTAATGGCGCATCTGGGTGCGCAGGCGCTGGCGACGACCTCTTCAGGGTATGGCTTCACGCTGGGTTTGGCTGATGGCGGCCAGATCACGCGTGAAATTGCCCTGCAGCACGCTGCCAGTATCTGCGCATCGGTCGACGTGCCGGTAAACGGCGATTTCGAAAACGGATACGGAGACGATCCCGAAACTGTCGCAGAGACTGTAAGACTGGCAGCAGAAGCCGGGCTGTCGGGGGTTTCGGTGGAGGACACAGCTGTTCCGGGGACAAGTTCCTATCCGTTTGATCTGGCGCTGGCCCGGATAGAGGCGGCGGCCGCTGCAGCCAAGGCGGCGGGGATCGTGCTGACTGCCCGCGCTGATGGCTGGCTTATGAATAACTACGAACAAGCAGAGGCGCTGCGCCGTTGCAAGGCATTCGCCCAAGCAGGTGCAGATGTGATATACGCCCCGCTGGTCGATGCCGGAACCACCCGCGCGCTTGCCGCGACAGGCACAGCTGTCAATCTGCTGGCTGCGGGTGCGATGCGTGATCTCACAACAGATGAAATCGGCGCACTGGGCGCTGCCCGGATTTCCATCGGCGGGGGACTGGCCCGTGTCACCCAGCAGGTGATCCTGGATGGCACCCGTGCAATGCTGGAACGGGGCGACTTCACGATCCTGAAAGGGGCCGCAAGCACGGCAGAAGTTGAGGCGATGCTGGCAACAAAGTGAGCCGCAAACCTGCCCAGCCAGCCTTTGCGCTCAGGATCCTTTCCAGCACAACCGGACAGGCGTTGGCTGGCGGTCATCCGGGCGCTTTAACCCTTGATCCGGTAACCGCCTCCGCGCAAGACAGTCAATTGCGGCCGCTGGACGCAGTGCGGAACAGTGAACCTCAATCACGAAAAAAGGCCGTTCCAACCGGAGCGGCCTTTCCTGAATTCGGAACTCTCCGGCGCCTTAGGCTGCCAGCGCGTCCTGTGCCTGGCGCACGATGGCACCAAAGGCTTCGGGCTCGTGCACGGCCAGGTCGGCCAGAACCTTACGGTCCACTTCGATGCCGGCCAGGGTCAGGCCGTTGATGAAGCGGGAATAGGTCAGCGCTTCGTCGTGCGAACGGACAGCAGCATTGATCCGCTGGATCCACAGCGCGCGGAAGTTGCGCTTGCGGTTCTTGCGGTCGCGGGTTGCATACTGGTTCGCCTTGTCGACGGCCTGACGGGCGACTTTGAAGGTATTCTTGCGGCGGCCGTAATAACCTTTGGCTGCCTTGATGACCTTCTTGTGACGGGCGTGAGTGACGGTACCACCTTTAACGCGGGACATATCTCAATCTCCTCTTAGCGGTCGTAGGGCATGAAGCCCTTGACGATCTTAGCGTCGGGTGCCGACAGGGTTGTGGTGCCGCGGGCATCGCGGATGAACTTGCGGGTCCGTTTGATCATGCCGTGGCGCTTGCCGGCCTGACCTGCCATGACCTTGCCGGTCGCAGTCACCTTAAAGCGCTTTTTGGCGCTCGACTTTGTCTTCATCTTGGGCATTTCCGTCTCCTTCAATGCGGGTTCGCTAGACGCGCGACTCGGCATGCCTAAGAAAGGCCGGCCACGCGGAACAGAGCTGCCCAATACGCAATGCCTGCCCGATGGGCAAGCCGATTCTCTACAGAAGGCGCCCCAGAACCCGGAAAAACGCATCCGGGATCTCGTCAATGCGGTAGCCGCCGGGTTTCATCATCACCGCATAGGCGATCAGACCGATGGCAATCAGAATGGTCGCCACGGATGTCCGCGGCGGCCGCCGTTCGCTGAAGGCCAACAGAATCGACGGCACCGAAAACCCGGCAATCACCAAACCCGCTATCAGCGGCAAATCGGTCCCCATAAACCACGTCCCCCATCACGGCCTGACACAAGGAAATGGTAGGCGAGGGGCCGGTGTTTTCAAATTTCGCTGCAGGCCTGCAGACAAGCAGCTCCCCGTTATTCCGGATCGGTGCTGTAAATCAATCGCTCATCACAGGGGGCAATGCGCAGGATATTGGTGGTGCCCGGCACGTTGAAAGGCACGCCGGCGGTGACCACGATCTGATCGGTATCCCCGGCATAGCCGCCGGAGCGCGCCGCCCGCGCCGCACTCACCACCGCACCCTTGAAACGGTCCAGTTCCGGCGTCATCACGCATTTGCAGCCCCAGCTGAGGCACAGCCGCCGGGCGGTGGCGCTGACCGGTGTCATGGCGATGATCGGCACACCGGGGCGCTCGCGGGCGGTCAGCAGTGCTGTGGTGCCCGACTGGGTAAAGCAGCAGATCGCCTTGATCTCGGTCTTTTCGGCAATCTCGCGCGCTGCCGCCACAATGCCATCGGCCACAGTGGTGCCCTTGGCCGAACGCGAGGCGGCGATGATCTGGGTATAGGTGGGGTCTGCCTCGACCTCGACCGCGACCTTGTCCATGGTCTGCACCGCCTCGATCGGATACTGGCCTGCCGCGCTCTCGGCGCTCAGCATGATCGCGTCGGTGCCCTCGTAGATCGCCGTGGCGACATCCGAGACTTCGGCCCGGGTCGGCATCGGGCTTTCGATCATGCTTTCCAGCATCTGGGTCGCCACGATCACCGGCTTGGCTGCCGCGCGGCATTTGCGCACCAGCCGTTTCTGGATCGGCGGCACCGCCGCCACCGGCAGCTCGACGCCCAGATCGCCCCGCGCCACCATGATCCCGTCCGAGGCATCCAGGATAGCCTCGAAATCCTCCACCGCCTGCGGCTTTTCGATCTTCGACAGCACCGCAGCGCGGCCATCGGCCAGCCCGCGGGCCTCGAACACGTCCTTGGCCCGCTGCACAAACGACAGCGCCAGCCAATCCACACCCAGGGCGCAGACAAGTTCCAGATCCGCGCGGTCCTTCTCCGACAGCGCCGCCAGCGGCAGCACAACGTCGGGCACGTTCACCCCCTTGCGGTTCGATATGGTGCCGCCGATTTCCACTGTGCAATTGGCAAAATCCGCTCCACAGTCATCAACTGCCAGACGGATCTTGCCGTCATTGACCAAGAGATGCGCACCAGGTTCCAGCGCCTGAAAAATCTCCGGATGCGGCAGGCACACGCGGGTTGCGTCGCCCTCGGCCTCATCCAGATCAAGACGGAAGCTGGCGCCCTCCACCAGATCCTCGGCGCCATTGGCAAAGACACCCACCCGCAGTTTCGGCCCTTGCAGATCGGCCAGGATCGCAATCGGGCTGTCCAGATCCTGCTCCACCTGGCGGATGATCCTGTGCTTTTCGGCAATCTCCGGATGGCTGCCGTGCGACATGTTCAGCCGGAACACATCGGCGCCGGCCTCGTGCAGGGCGCGGATCGTTTCATAGGTCTCCGAAGCCGGCCCCAGGGTGGCGACAATCTTCACATTGCGCGAACGTTTCATAGGGGTCTTCTCCTTCGGACCTGACTTATGTTACCGCAAACAGCGTTCAGGGTGCTTATCCCCCAATTCCCATTCTGCCGCAACTCCCGTAAACAGCTTGCGGCAAAACATATCAGGCTCATGACATACACACCCTATTTTGTTCACGGCGCAGACCGTCCCGCCCGCTGGCTGATCACCTGCGACCACGCAACCAACCATGTGCCGGATTTTGCCGGCGGCGGCGATCTGGGCTTGCCGCGTGCGGATATGGAACGCCACATCGCCTATGACGTCGGCGCCTATGAGGTGGCTAAACTGCTGGGCGGGATGCTGGACGCGCCGGTGGTGGCCTCGAACTTCTCGCGGCTGGTGATCGACCCCAACCGCGGCGAGGACGACCCGACCCTTCTGATGAAGCTTTACGACGGCACCATAATTCCAGCCAACCGCCACGCGGGCACGGCAGAACTGAAGGAGCGGCTGGAAGGCTGCTACCGCCCTTATCACCGCGCCCTGGCCCGGCTGGCCGAACGCCCCGGCACCGTGATCGTCTCGGTCCACAGCTTCACCCGCCAGCTGCGCGGGCGCGGACCGCGCCCCTGGGAGATCGGCATCCTGTTTCCCGAAGGCGAGCGGTTTTCGCCCTTTGTGATCGAGGAATTAAAGGCCGAGGACGGCCTGTGTGTCGGCATCAACGAGCCCTACACCGGCCACCTGCCCGGCGACGCGATTGAGACCCACGCCACGCATGCAGGCCGCCCCAATACGCTGATCGAGCTCAGAAACGACCTGATTGCCGAACACGATGGACAGTGCAAATGGGCGGAACGCCTGGCAAGTGTTCTGCCTAAAGCCCTCGAAAACTCAGGTCTCTGATCTGCGGCACGCTACCGCATGATCTTGCAGCGGTGCCCGGCGCCCCCCACATCAGGGCTGGAAACGCGGCACAGCAACGGGAAAGGAGCCATCATGGCCCAGGAAACCCTCTCCGCCTTCTTCGGCTGGCTGACCATCTTGCACATCGGCCTGTTCACCCTGTCTGCCATCCTCTTGATGCTGCTGCAGGACTGGGTGGCGCGCCTGCACGCCCGGATGTTCGGACTGGCGCCGGCCGATGTCAGCCTCACCGTTTACCGCTGGCTTGGCACCTACAAGATTGTGATCCTGGCCACCGCGCTGGGGCCGTGGCTGGCGCTGCAGCTGGCCTGATCCCGGCCGCCCGCGCCCATTGCCCGCCCCGGTCCCGGCTGCTAGGCCTGAGGCGACGCAAGACAACTCCGGAGCCACCGCCATGGACAAGCAAACCGAAATCGAAATCCAGGCCGCCGCCTTCCGCCGCCTGCAAAAGCACCTGATGGAAGACCGCACCGATGTACAGAACATCGATCTGATGAACATGGCCGGCTTTTGCCGCAACTGCCTGGCGCGCTGGTATCAGGAAGCCGCCAATGAGCGCGGCATCGACATGGACAAAAACGCTGCGCGCGAGGCCTATTACGGCATGACCATGGCCGAGTGGAAAGCCAGCCACCAGACCGAGGCCAGCGCCGAAAAGCAGGCGGAATTCGAGGTCGCGTTCAAGGAAAACGTGACAGACCGGCAATAGGCTGGCCAGCAGGCATTTTCAGGCGACCGCGGGCGGGGGTGCGGTTTCTGCGGCCAAAGAAAGGCTGTGAATATCACTGCCCCGCCCAGAACCGTTACCACGCCCGTACTTCCCGCCAGGATCAAATTCGCCAGTGTGAACCCCGCTGCGCCCGCGCAAAACCCGGCCCAAGGCCGGGCTTCCGGACGGGCTTGGGCCCGGCGCGGCCTGCCTGCGGGTCATGCCGGGATGGTTCACCGGTTCGATGTTGATCGCCTCTGCCCCCAGCGCTGCCAGCTGACAGGCCGCGAACGGCCCCGCCTAGACATGGGCGAGATCGAGAACCTGCACTCCTTCAAACGGCCGCATGGAAGACCCTCCCTGTTTCCTGAAGGCCAGGCGCCGCAGCAAGCCCTTTCCCGGCCCGTGCCCGCCATTCCGGCTGTCGTTTTTCTGCAAAATCCGCCAGGCCAAGAGGAACGGCGCAGGGGCGCTGCCCCTCTTGGCCTGGCGGCCAATTCACCCTGGGGTATTGCAGACCAGAAAGAAGCACGGTTTGGAAATTTGGCCCGCCCGCAAGGCGGGAAAAGTCTTGCGTGGCTTACACCATGGGTAAATACACTCGGCACAGAGCATTATTGGAAGACTGAGAATGAAGACTTTGATACCAGCGTTGGCCCTTGCAGGCGCTCTTTTGTCCCCTGCGGCCCTGCTCGCCAGCACGCTGGAGCCGGCAGGTATCGTTCAGCAAGGAATTGTAATGCATGGCGGAGGCTGCCGGAAAAGCTCTCCTCCGGGCCAGTGCTGCCATATGGAAACGGCAACCGGCACAGTCCATTGCCATTGAAAACCAAAGAGGCCGCCGGTCAGCGGCGGCCTTGTCATTTCTGTTGCGGGGCCGTGCCGGGACTAGTCATTTGAGTGATCCGGCACCGCAGGGCGCTGCAGGCAGGACAGGGCGGTGATGCTTAGCCGCGGAACCGGCCAAGCAACCGCGCGGCAAGCGAACTTGTGACTGAAGGCTCAAACGCCCGCGCTTTGCCCGTGAACCAGCCGCGCTTGGCAGCCGACTGCGCAATCTCCGGGTCAATGGCCTCTTCTGCGGTCAGCACCCTGCGCACGGCTGCCAGAATCTCGGCCTCGCTGCCCTCGGCTGACGGGCATTCCACAACGGCTGCGAACTCCGGCTGAAAGGTCTGATCCATTGGGCAACTCCCTAACGTGAAACTCTGGCATCCCCCCGCTTATGCGGGCAGCGCTTTCTATGTCCCCACCCTATCCTAATTCGTCCGGAACTGGCCCATTTTGTGTAAAATTAGTTAAAATCCCGCCGCAATCAGTCCCGGGCAAGGACATTCACCCGGGGCGCGTGCGATTGTTAATCCCCGGGCATCAATGGCAGCCAATCCTCACCCCGCTAAATCCATATGAAGGCGTCGTCATCCGCAAAAAATGCAGAAAGGCCGCCCCATTGGGACGGCCCTCATCAATCCGGGCATCTGCAATCCAGGCTGCGTGTCTCAGACTGCTTTCTTGCGGCTTTCTTCCAAATAGATCTCGCGCAGGCGCTTGGCGATCGGTCCGGGAGTGCCGTCACCCAGCGCCGCACCGTCGATCTCTACCACCGGCATCACAAAGGCGCTGGCAGAGGTGGTAAAGGCTTCATCCGCCTCTTTCGCCTCATCAATGGTGAACAGGCGCTCCTCGATCTCCATCTGCGCTTCTTGCGCTAGGCGCAACACCGCAGCGCGGGTGATGCCGTGCAGGATGTCATTGGACAGCGGCCGGGTCACGATCTTGCCGTTCTTCACATAATAGGCGTTGTTCGACGTGCCCTCGGTCACATAGCCGTCCTCAATCAGCCAGGCATCGTCGCAGCCCGCCTTCTTGGCCATCATCTTGCCCATCGACGGATACAGCAGCTGCACGGTCTTGATGTCGCGGCGGCCCCAGCGGATGTCCTCGATCGAAATGATCTTGGCGCCTTTCTGCGCGGCCGGGCTGTCGGCCAGGCCCGGCTTGTTCTGGGTGAACAGCACCAGCGACGGCGGGGTATCGGCGGAGGGGAACACAAAGTCACGGTCGCCGTCGGAGCCGCGGGAGACCTGCAGGTACACCAGGCCTTCCTCAATGCCGTTCAGTTCCACCAGCTTGCGGTGGATTTCCAGCAGCTCGTCCTTGGTACAGGGCGAGGCCATGTCCAGCTCTTTCAGCGAGCGGTCCAGGCGCACGGCGTGGCCGTCAAAATCGATCAGCTTGCCATCCAGAACCGAGGTCACCTCATAAACCGCATCGGCAAACAGAAAGCCGCGGTCAAAAATCGAAACCTTGGCTTCCCCCTCAGGCAGGTATTCGCCATTCACAAAAACGGTACGGGTCATGGTATTCTCCTTAGCCCCAGAGTGCAGCCACAGGCGGGTGCACGCCTTCGGCATCAAATGTCAAAGGTTCCTCTCGGTCTTCGGCCAGCAAGAGCGGCCCGTCAAGATCCGTAACCGCCGCACCCTGCGCCACAAGCGTCGCCGGCGCCATCGCCAATGAGGATCCGACCATGCAGCCGACCATCACCTGATACCCTTCGGCCAGCGCCTGATCACGCAGCTTCAGCGCCTCGGTCAACCCGCCGGTTTTGTCCAGCTTGATGTTGACCACATCGTATTTGCCCTTGAGCTTCGGCAGGCTTTCGCGGTCATGGCAGCTCTCATCGGCGCAAACAGGCACCGGGCGCTCCATGCCAATGAGGGCCGCGTCCTCACCCGCAGGCAGCGGCTGCTCCACCAGCTCCACGCCCAGCCGCACCAGATGCGGCGCCAGTTCGGCGTAAACCTCTGCCGACCAGCCCTCGTTGGCGTCGATGATGATCTTGGCATCCGGCGCTCCGGCGCGCACCGCTTCCAGACGCGGCATGTCGTCGGGGGTGCCCAGCTTGATCTTCAACAGCGGGCGGAAAGCATTTTCGGCGGCCTGCTTTTGCATCTTCTCCGGCGTGTCAAGCGACAGCGTGTAAGCAGTGATCTCCGGCCCAGGGGCTTCCAGCCCGGCCAGTTCCCAGACACGTTTGCCGGCCTGCTTCGCCTCCAGATCCCACAACGCGCAATCCACCGCGTTGCGGGCAGCACCAGCGGGCAGCAGCGATTGCAGCTCTGCGCGGGTGAAATCAGCAGGCAGCCCCTCTATCTCACCCGTCACGCTGTCCAGCGTCTCGTTGTAACGGGCATAAGGCACACATTCGCCCCAGCCGGTGACGCCGTCCCTCTCCACCCGCACGGTCAGCACTTTGGCTTCGGTGCGCGAACCGCGCGAGATGGTGAAAACCTGCGCCAGCTTAAAGACGTCCGGTGTAACAGTGATGTTCATGAAACTGCCCCTTCCTGCGGCGCCCCGCGCGTGGCGGCGAACCTTAGCCTGAGGCCTGGAAAACCCGGCTCCGGCGTATTCATCTTTTCAAAAATACTCCCGCCGGAGGCACCTGCCCTGTCGGCAAGCACCTCCGGCGGGGCTGTTAGATCAGACCGCGGCCAGCGCGTCCACCAGTCGGCCTGCACCGTGGCGGTACGGGTCGACGGCGGGCAGGCCCATCCGCTCTTCAACTTCGGCCAGATACTTGACCGCTTCATCCTCGGACAGGTGCTGGGTGTTCACCGAGATACCGACAACCTTGCAGGCCGGGTTGGCGCGCTGTGCCAGCGGCAGGGCCACGGCTTTCAGCTCTTCCAGGCTCGGCACGTCATAATCCGGCAGGCCGCGCATATGGGTGCGGGTCGGCTCGTGGCACAGGATCAGCGCATCCGGCTGGCCGCCATGCACCAGCGCCATGGTGACGCCTGAGTAGGAGACGTGGAACAGCGAGCCCTGGCCTTCGATCAGGTCCCAGTGGTCGTCGTCATTGTCCGGGGTCAGGTATTCGATCGAGCCCGCCATGAAGTCGGCAATGACCGCGTCCAGCGGCACACCGTGACCGGTGATCAGGATGCCGGTCTGGCCGGTGGCGCGGAAGGTCGACTTCATGCCGCGTTCCTGCATGTCCGCGTCCATTGCCAGGGCGGTGTACATCTTGCCGACCGAACAATCGGTGCCGACTGCCAGGCAGCGCTTGCCTTTGCGCTTGACACCATTGGCAATCGGATAACCGACAGTGGGAACACGCACGTCGTGCAGGGTGCCGCCATGGGTCTGGGCGGCAGCCACCAGGTCGCCCTCGTCGCGCAGCAGGTTGTGCAGGCCCGAGGCGATGTCATAGCCCATTTCCAGCGCCGCGATCAGCACTTCTTTCCATGCGGGCGAGATCACGCCGCCGCGGTTGGCCACGCCGATAACCAGCGTCTTGGCACCGGCTGCCTTGGCTTCTGCCAGGGACATCTCAGTCAGGCCCAGATCGGCGCCGCAGCCCGGCAGGCGGATCTGGCCGACAGCGTGATCCGGACGCCAGTCGCGGATACCGATGGCAACCTTGGCGGCCAGCATGTCAGGCGCGTCGCCCAGGAACAGCAGATAAGGGGTCTCGATCATCGCGCTCATCCTTCGAGTTAAATTGGTCGCGCTAAAATCGGGCTAATTTCGCGCAAAGTCCTCTCGAAATCACGCGGGAACGCCCTACTTGCACGATTTTCTTCGCTAAATCTACTAAATATCAGAAGATTCTTCGCAGGCACTGCTACTTACAGACGTTTCCTCCTCTTCCGCCCATGATTCCGCCTGCAGCACCCCCGGCTGCGCCACGCCGATCACACCCATGGCCTGGAATTCGCCGGTGTCCTCGGGCGCCCCGGAGGTCGCGCGCCGCGCAATGGCGATCAGCGCCACGGTCACGCCAACCGCGATCAGCAGGTATTGCAGCCCCCGCCCGTCCGCGACACTGATCATGTTCGGCCCGATCAGAATGCCGAAAAACTGCCCCAGCTGCAGCAGGAACGCCATGGTGCCGCTGGCCGGCACCACCTGCCCCGGCTGCAGCTGGTCGTTGGCGTGGGCCGCCAGGATCGAATAGATCGGCAGCGTGGTTGCAGCGATGACCGAAAACCCGACCACTATGCGCGACGGCGCCGTGTCCACCGCCATCCACAGCGCAACCAGTGCCGAGATCCCCGACAGCGCAATCACCACATAACGCCGGTCAGTGCGGTCCGACAGCCAGCCGACCGGGTATTGCACCAGCGCCGAGGCGATCAGCGCAATAACCAGCGCGCCCGAGGCCTGCGCCTCGCTGAAACCGTTTTGCAGTGCATAAAGCGGCAGGCTGATGTACCAGGCCACCACTCCCGCCCCCATGATGACGATGCCCAGAACCGTCATCGGCGACACTTTATACAGCCGCGTCACCGGGATCCGGTCCGGCGCCGAGTAATCCGGCGCCCGGATGTTGGACAGCAAAAGCGGCACAATAGCCACCGACAACAGGATCGAAGTGACACCGAACAACAGGTTGCCGCTGGGATCCGGCAGGCCGACCATCGCGGTGCCCAGCGCCGGCCCCGCCGTCTGGATGATGAAATAGACCGACAGCACCTGCGCCCGGATCCGGTTTTCCGACTTGGCGTTGAGCCAGCTTTCGGTGATCACGTAAAGGCCCGGAAAACAAAAGCCCGCCAGCAGCCGCATCGCCGCCCAGCTGACCGGGTCCGAGGTCAGCAGATGGGCAATCGCCGCCACCGAAACCATCGACGCAAGCGCCGAGAACACCCGGATATGGCCGACCTTCTCGATCAGCCTCGGGGTCAGCATTGTTCCCGCCAGCGCCCCCAGCGGATAACAGGCCTGCATGACGGAAATCTCAAGGTCCGTGAACCCCAGCGTCGAGCCGCGGATCGTCAGCAGCGTGACCAGCAGCCCGTTACCGACCATAAGCAGCAGCATGCCCAGAAACAGGGCCCAGTTGTCGATCAATGCGCGTTTCATGAAACTCCTTTTCCGCCCGGATCTGCGCCCGTGTCTTTTCTTGCGCAATGCAGCATGCCGGCGGCAGTTTCGCGCGGGTTTGCGACGCAAAAGGCGCAAACGGGATTGCCGCAACGCGGCGTTTCGTGCCGCAAGTGCAAAATCCGCTTGCAAGAAGGCGCGCAACTTAATAACCAGAACAGCGAAAATTCTGCAATTTCCTTACCCAGGGGGTTTCCGCATGTCCTTCCGCATCCAGCCCGCCGCTCCGGCGCGTCCCAACCGCTGCCAGCTGTTCGGCCCCGGCTCCAAAGTCAAACTGTTCGAGAAGATGGCCGCTTCGGCGGCGGATGTGATCAACCTCGATCTTGAGGATTCGGTGGCCCCCTCCGACAAGGATCAGGCCCGCGCCAATGTGATCGAGGCGATCAATGGCGTCGACTGGGGCAGCAAGTATCTGTCGGTGCGGATCAACGGGCTCGACACCCCCTATTGGTACCGCGACGTGGTGGACATTCTGGAACAGGCCGGTGACAGGCTGGATCAGATCATGATCCCCAAGGTCGGCTGCGCCGAGGATGTATACGCGGTGGACGCGCTGGTCACCGCGGTTGAGCGCGCCAAAGGCCGGGCCAAACCGGTGTCCTTTGAAGTGATCATCGAGTCGGCGGCAGGCATTGCCCATGCCGAGGATATCGCCAAATCCTCGCCCCGGCTGCAGGCGATGTCGCTGGGTGCTGCGGATTTTGCTGCCTCGATGGGGATGCAGACCACCGGCATCGGCGGGACGCAGGAAAACTACTACATGATCCGCGAAGGCGAAAAGCATTGGTCCGACCCCTGGCACTGGGCGCAGGCTGCAATTGTCGCCGCTTGCCGAACCCATGGCATCCTGCCGGTTGACGGGCCGTTCGGCGATTTCTCGGACGAGGATGGCTATATCGCCCAGGCGAAACGGTCCGCGACCCTGGGCATGGTCGGCAAATGGGCGATCCATCCCAGTCAGATCGCACTGGCCAATCAGGTCTTCACCCCCTCGGATGAGGCTGTGGCGGAAGCCCGCGAGATCCTGGCAGCGATGGAAGAGGCCAAGGCGTCGGGTGCCGGCGCTACTGTATATAAGGGCCGCCTTGTCGATATCGCCTCGATCAAGCAGGCTGAAGTGATTGTGGCCCAGGCCGAACTGATTGCGAACAGCTGACGCCGGTTCGCATAGACAATGTGCAAAGGCGTCCCGATGGGGCGCCTTTTCCGTATGGAGAGTTTGATGACAAAATTGACTTTGCTGCATACGGCAGAGGTGCATGCAAGGACGTTCCGGGCGTTGGCACCCGAAACGGATCTGAACCAGCAAGTGCGCAGCGATTGGCTGGCACGGGCGCGGGATGGCATTGGCGCGGATCTGAAGGCAGAGATTGCTGCGGCAATCAGCGCGGCTGACGGCCCGGTGCTGTGCACCTGCACCACCCTTGGCCCGGTAGCAGAGGAGGCAGGCGCCATCCGCGTCGACTGGCCGATGATGCAGGAAGCGGCGCGGATCGGCGGGCCGGTGCTGATGGCCTATTGCCTGGACAGCACCGCGACCCCATCAGAGGCGCTGCTGCGGCGGGCCTTTGGCGGGTGTGATCCGCAACTGGTCCCGATGTTTCTTGGGCAGCACTGGCCGTTGTTTGAAACGGGCGCCAGCGCGGATTTTTCTGCTGCCTTAGCAGAAAGCATCGCAATGGCGCTTAAGGATGGCACCTTTGGCTGCGTTGTGCTGGCGCAGGCCTCGATGGCCGGGGCGGCAGCAGTGCTGCGGGCGCAGACCCAGGTGCCGGTGCTGGCCTCACCGGAGATTGCCATGCGGGTTTTGCTGGCACACCGCTGAACCTGTTGACCCCAGCCACGAGTTTTGCCCGGCAAGGCCCTCTGCCCCGCCAGTTGCTCATCTGTTCTGGATCATGTTCCCAGTGCCGTTACCCAGTGCCGTATCAGCGTGGCGGTTAAGGATTGGCGGCGCCGCCAATAAGGCGGAGGCGGGCGGGCGTATCCGCCCGCATGCTAAACGTTGTCTCTGCGGCAGACGTTTCGCAGTGAGTATTTAGGAGAAAGATGAAGAAGCTCTTTGTTCACCTTTTTACAAATACTCAAAATCCAAAGCCGGCAAGGGATCACGCCCGCAAGTCTTTGGGCGACCCCATTACCACATAGGTGGTGATTGCTGTGACATAAGGAGACGTGCCCAGGATATCAGTATGGAATTTCTTGTAGCTGGGCAGATCGGCGCATTCGACGCGCAGGAGGTATTCAATGGTGCCGGTGATGTTGTGGCATTCAACCACCTCGGGCGCGGCCTGCATGGCAAGTTCAAAAGCTTCCTGCGCGTCCTTGGTGTGCTCACCCAGGCCGACGCCGATATAGGTGGCAAAGCCTATCCCCAGCTTTTGCCGGTCCAGCACGGCACGGTAACCGGTTATGACGCCGGCGCGCTCCAGCTCCTGCACCCGGCGCAGGCAGGCCGAGGGCGAAAGGCCCGCACGCTCGGCCAGTTCCAGATTGCTGATCCGGCCGTCCCGGGTGAGTTCCCGCAATATTCGTTGGTTTATCTTATCATTCTTCGCCATTGATTGTGAAATTACGCAGCAAACGCTGCAAAACGCAATTTCATTTGGCAATCACTGCGCAATCTTCTTGCCCATGACCTATGAACTCCTCTTTGCGCTGGCCGGTTTTGTTTTTGGCACGGTCTTCACGCCCGGCCCGAACAACCTGATGCTGATGGCCTCAGGGGCCAATTTCGGCTTTCACCGGACGATTCCGCATTTGCTGGGAGTGGCGGTCGGCTTTCCGCTGATGATCCTGCCGGTCGGGCTGGGGGTGATGCATCTGTTTGATGCCTTCCCGGTGCTGACCCCGGTGATGACGGTGCTGTCTGTGGCCTATATGCTGTGGCTGGCCTGGAAGATCGCCAATGCCGCGCCGCCGCGGGAGGGGGCAGCCGAGGGCAGGCCTTTGAGTTTTGTGCAGGCCTGCGCCTTTCAATGGGTCAACCCCAAGGCCTGGGCGATGGCGCTGGGGGCAATCACGCTTTATGCGGCCAGCCGCGACCTGAGTGCCATTCTGTGGGTCTCCGGCACCTACCTGCTGATCGGCTGTTTTTCGGCATCGACCTGGACCATGCTGGGCCAGCAGCTGCGGCGGCTGCTGACCCGGCCCGCGCAGCTGCGGGCGTTCAACTGGACCATGGCCGCGCTGCTGCTGGCGTCATTGGCAGCGATCCTGCTGCAGGCGTAGGGCTACTTCAACGGCAGGCAGATTTCGGTCAGCAGATCCTCGGGCGCGGTGTCGCGCGGATTGTTGAGGTAGATCTCATAGCAGGGCTGATCGGCCGGCTCCTCGCCGGACTGCGGCAGCCAATTGCCGAACAGGCTGTGATAGGCGGCATGGAGGCCCGAATACGGCCCCCTATACGTCAGCACCGCGGTTTTACCGCCGGGGAGGCTGACCTCCTCCATCCCATCAGGCAGCGTGCCGCCGGTAAATTCTGCCCCGGCAAAGCTGCGCAGATCCGCTTCGGGCACCGCGTCCGGGCTGTCGAAATAGACCCCGGTGATCGCGCCCAGCTGCGGCCACAATCCGCGGCTTTCGCAGATCGCGCCGAAGGCCTCGAAGCTTTTGCCGATTTCCATGTAGGCGCCCTTGTGCGGCAGGCCGGCCAGGCGGCGGGCGGGGTCGGTGCGGGTGATCACGTCATACATCAGGTAGCTTCCTGTTCTGAGGATTGGGTTCGGCAGCCGGAATTGACCCGACCGGCGGAAGGCCGCCGGGCTGCTGCCGTAAGCATCAGAGAACGCGCGGGAGAAGCTGTTCTGATTGGGGTAGCCGGCGCGGGCCGCAACCTGCGCAATGGGCATGTCCCCCTGCACCAGCCAGCCCGCGGCGCGGTGCAGCCGGATGCGGCGCACAGCCTGGGCGCAGGTTTCACCCGTCAGGGCGCGGAATACCCGGTGCCAGTGAAACCGCGACATCGCCGCCACATCGGCCAGCCTGTCCAGCGACAGATCGCCATCGGTGTTGCCGTGGATATAGGCCAGAACCCGCAGGATCCGGTCTTCGTAACTGGCGGCCATTCGCGGTGCCTCCCTTGCGCTCTTTAGCTCTTCCCTCATGCCATGGCAGCAGATCACAAATCTTGCTGAGTTGCATCTTGGCGCTGCTAAGGCCATATAACGGCAAACCCGCTGAGCAGAGGCGACATGACCCAGTATCTGGAATTCGAAAAACCGCTGGCCGAAATCGAAGGCAAGGCGGAGGAGCTGCGGGCGCTGGCGCGCGCGAATGAGGAAATGGACGTGGCGGATGAGGCCGCGGCGCTGGACGCCAAGGCGGCTCAGCTGCTGAAAGACCTCTACAAGGAGCTGACGCCCTGGCGCAAATGCCAGGTGGCACGGCACCCCGACCGCCCCCATTGCCAGGATTACATCAAGGCGCTGTTCACCGAATACACGCCGCTGGCCGGCGACCGGAATTTTGCCGACGATCTGGCCGTGATGGGCGGTCTTGCCCGGTTCAACGATCAGCCGGTGGTGGTGATCGGCCATGAGAAGGGCAGCGACACCAAATCGCGGATTGAGCGCAACTTCGGCATGGCCCGCCCTGAGGGCTACCGCAAGGCTATCCGGCTGATGGAGATGGCCGGCCGCTTCAAGCTGCCGGTGATCACTTTGGTCGACACCGCCGGCGCCTATCCCGGCAAAGGCGCCGAGGAGCGCGGCCAGTCGGAAGCAATTGCGCGTTCGACCGAGATGTGCCTGAAGATCGGCGTGCCGCTGATCTCAGTCATTATCGGTGAGGGCGGCTCCGGCGGTGCGGTGGCTTTTGCCTCGGCCAACCGTGTGGCGATGCTGGAACATTCGGTTTACTCGGTGATCAGCCCTGAAGGCTGCGCCTCGATCCTGTGGAAGGATGCCGAGAAGATGCGCGAAGCGGCGGAAGCGCTGCGCCTGACAGCACAGGACCTGCAGAAGCTGGGCGTCAATGACCGGATCATCCCGGAACCGCTGGGCGGCGCGCATCGTGATACCAAGGCGGCAATGGCCTCGGTCAGCGGCGCGATCCAGGATATGCTGGACGAGCTGAAGGGCAAGACCGCAGACGAACTGATCAAAGACCGGCGCCAGAAGTTCCTGGACATCGGCTCCAAAGGGCTGGCGGCCTAAGGCAGCTTACCCGCGCGGATCCGGGTGATAACGCCGTCCCGGTCTGCCTGCACTTTGTCACTGAAGCCGGTCATCGCGTGGCCGGCTTTGTTGTATCTGGCGCTCCACACGGCGATATCTGCCAGTACCGGCGCCAGATCCCGGCCCTTTGGCGTGAGTGTGTAAATGTAGCTGCGGCCGTTCTGCGGATCCTTGCTTTTGCTCAGGATCCCCGCCTCTTCAAGCTGCTTCATCCGCTGCGCCAGGATGTTGGTTGAGATCCCCTCCCCGCCGTTCAGCAGCTCGCCATAGGTGCGCGCACCCTTCACGGCCATGTCGCGGATCACCAGAAGGCTCCAGCGGTCGCCAAAGATATCAAGGGCATAGGCCACCGGGCAGCCGGACCCGTATTTGCTGTGCTTATCAGTCATGAACTCTTGGTAGTTTTTATACTTGCAAAACGCAAGCCATCATGCGAACCCTTATTCACTTGCAAAATGCAAGCAGCTTTGTGACTGGCTATTTCCCGGGCGAGCCGCGCAGCTTTGGCGTCGCCCACAACACGCGGGTGTTTGACGCCGAGGCCACCGCCACGGCCAGCCGCGATATGGGTGCGGCGCATTACAACAGCGGGGCTGCGGCTCCAGGGGCGTTTGTGTACACCGAACTGCAACTGTCGGTGCCGTTTGAAGAAGCCCCCTGGCAAGCGCGCAACGCGGCGTTGAAAATGCTGCCGGGATTGCAGAACAAGGTTTGGCTGAGCGGGCTGCAGACCCGGACACTGGGTGGGTTCGACGCCTTTGACACGCTGGACAACGCTTTGGATTTTGCGCTGAACCTGTTCCCGGAAACTGCGGCGGAACTGGGCTGCGCCTTTTACACGCGGGTCTTTGATGCCTCGGTCACCGAGGCGGCCAGCCGGGCAATGAACTCACCCTACTACACCGGCGGCGGGGCCTGATCAGGCGCACCCGATCTTAAGGGCGCAGGTGGCGGAACCCCTCCCGCGCCCGCGCACCGCCGGCTGACGCCGCCGCCGCTGGCGGCCTTGGGCCCGGCCCGGTGCCAGGGCTCCGGGCCGGGCCCAACTGCAAGGGTCTGCCTGACAGGCAGGCCTGCGCAGGCGGGAGCCGCTGGCCGGGAGCCATTTGCGCAGGTCAGCGCTGTTCACATCCGCAGATCGCTCACCGGCAAATGACTGGACGATTTCAGCTCCCTCAAGGACAGGCTGGACTTGATCCCCGACACCCCCGGCAACCGGCGCAGCACGGTTTCAACGAAGCGACTGTAATCATCCAGATCGCGCGCCACCACCTGCAGCAGAAAATCCGCGTCCCCGGTGGTATTGTGGCAGGCCAGCACATTCGGGCTGGCTTCGATGGCGCGCTGGAAGTCTGCTGTCGTGGCCGCGTCATGTTCAGTGCAGCTAAGCTGGACAAAGGCCATCACTCCGAACCCTAGCGCGCGGCGGTTCAGGACCGCCTGATACCCCTCGATCACGCCGGACTCGCTCAGCCGTTTCAGCCGCCGCCAGCAGGGCGTTTCACTGAGCGACAGCCGTTCCGCGAGCTTGGCATTGGACAGCCTGCCATCGCGCTGAAGACAGTCCAGGATACGGGCATCCACCTTATCAATTTGCTCCACAGCGAAAGACTCCTGCTCAATAGTGGCATTTCTGGAAAGACTACGCCGGATTTCTCCAGAATTGCAGAGGCATCAGAAATACTCTCCCCGGCAGCTGCCTGCTAATAAGCCTTATCTCTTGCAACCGTCAAAGGAACCTGCCCCGATGAAAGCTGTGCTCTATGAACGCTTTGGTGAAGCACCGGAAGTGGTTTCGCTGCCGGATCCAGCTCCGGCGCCCCACGGCGTGGTGATCAAGGTTGAGGCAACCGGTGTGTGCCGCAGCGACTGGCACGGCTGGATGGGGCATGATGCGGATATCACCCTGCCGCATGTGCCGGGCCACGAGCTGGCAGGCACGGTTGCCGCGGTTGGCAAGGATGTCAGCAAATGGCGGCGCGGCGACCGGGTCACAGTGCCGTTCGTTGGCGGCTGCGGCAGCTGCCCGGAGTGCCATGCCGGCCACCAGCAGGTCTGCCACAGCCAGTTCCAGCCCGGCTTTACCCATTGGGGATCTTTTGCCGAATATGTGTCCATCCATCATGCGGATTTGAACCTGGTAGCGCTGCCGGAAACCATGGGGTTTGCCACTGCCGCCAGCCTTGGCTGCCGCTTTGCCACATCCTTCCGCGCAGTGGCAGATCAAGGCCGGGTTTCCGGCGGGCAATGGGTGGCGGTGCATGGCTGCGGCGGCGTTGGGCTGTCGGCGGTAATGATCGCCACCGCACTTGGCGCCAATGTGATCGCTGTCGACATATCCGAGGAGAAGCTAG
Source organism: Leisingera sp. MMG026 (assembly GCF_021654205.1). NCBI lineage: Bacteria > Pseudomonadati > Pseudomonadota > Alphaproteobacteria > Rhodobacterales > Roseobacteraceae > Leisingera > Leisingera sp. MMG026. The sequence continues at coordinate 25,209 of NZ_JAKFZM010000046.1, forward strand.
CGCTGGCCCGCAGCCTGGGCGCGGTTGCCGGGGTCGATGCCAGCACCGCCGCGGATGCGGCAGAAGCGGTGCGGGAGATCTCCCGCGGCGGGGCGCATGTGTCGCTGGACGCGCTGGGGCACCCGGACACCTGCTTCAATTCGGTCAATTGCCTGCGCAAGCGCGGCAAGCATGTACAAGTGGGGCTGATGCTGGCGGACCACAGCACGCCGCAGGTTCCGATGGCGCGGGTGATCGCGGATGAACTGGAGATCCTTGGCAGCCACGGCATGCAGGCCCATCGCTACGGTGCAATGCTGGACATGGTGCAATCCGGCAAGCTAGCGCCCGGCCGGCTGATCGGCCAGGAAATCAGCTTGGAGCAATCGGTGGCTTCACTGATGGAAATGGACCGGTTCCAATCCGTAGGCGCCACCGTAATCACCCGGTTCTGAGGGGGCTGGACGAGGTTTGCTCAACCTCAATGCACACAGGACATTCGGAACTTGGCAACTTCGGTTCACGCAGACCCTCCCGCGCCCGCGCGGCACCGGCTTTGCCAGTGCCGCTGGCGGCCTTGGGCGTGGCCCGGCGCCACGGCGCCGGGCCACGCCCAACTGTGAGGCAATTTCCGAATTGACCCGAACAGGCGGGAGTGCCTCCGCCCTCGTACCTGCCAGCAGGATCGGGAGGCAGACCTACCCGGCCAGGAGCCGCAGACCCTGGGTCACGTCAGAGCGCACTGCCAAACGCAAGCCCGGTTCATCCCCGGCCTTCAGCGCCGCGATGATCAGGCGGTGGTTTTGCGGCGGGTCGGTGCGGCGCAACCGGCCGTAAAGCGCCCGCATGGTGGGGCCCAGCTGCAGCCAGACGGTCTCGGCCATCGCCAGCATGGCCGGTGCCTGGGCGCGCAGATACAGGGTGCGGTGGAACTCCAGATTGGTGCGGATATAGCCGACCGCGTCGCGTTTGGTGACCATCTCGGCAACCGTTCCGTTGATCATCTGCAGCCGGTCGATCAGGGCCATATGCGCGCGCGGCAAGGCACGGCTGGACAGCTCCACCTCCAGCAGCGCGCGCAGGGCCGCCAGCTCCTCAATCCGTTCATTTGTCAGTTCCGGCGTGGATACCCGCCCCGAAGAGGACAGGAACAGCGCGCCCTCGGCGGCCAGCCGCCGCACAGCCTCGCGCGCAGGCGTCATTGAGACGCCGAATTCACGGCCGATGCCGCGCAGCGTCAGCGCAGCGCCGGGGGTGATTTCACCATGCATGATACGGGTGCGCAAAGCGCGGTAGACGCGGTCGTGGGCAGGGGCGGCAGCGTCCTGGGGGGAGCGGGCAGTCAGGTTCATCCCCTCAAGTGATCACAAATTGCGCCGCGGTCAAGCGGACAGATCCGCGCGTGTGATCACGGCCCCAAGTCCGGGGCAGCACGTCAGGGGCGGCCAGGCAGCCCTGCCAGGCTGAATCCGGTGCGCAGCCGTTGCAGCGCACTGCCGGCCCCGGCACCATAGGGAAAGGCGCCCGCTGCCTGATCCAGTGTCAGCCCTGCGGCCTGCAGCTGCGCGCAGGCGCTGCCAGCCTCTTCAAAGCGGCCAAGCGAGGCCAATCCCGCGCAGCGCACCGCCTGGGCCAGCTGCGCCTGGGGTTCCAGCGCCAGCGCCGCACTGGCAGTGTCAACGGCAGCCTCCTCTTGCCCGGCATCAAACAGCATCGACGAGCGCAGGCTCTGATAAAGCGCAGACGGCACCGGGTTGAGCCGCAAAGCAGTGGCATAGGCGGCCTCGGCGGCGGCACCCTGCCCCTCCACCTGCAGCAGCCAGGCCCGCAGCAGATGGCCATCTGCGTCGTTCGGAAAAGAGCGCTCCAACGCCTGCGCATGGGTCAAGGCGGTGTCCCGCGCGCCGCTGAACTGCGCAGCAAGGGCGCGGATGCGCAAGGTTCCGGGTGTTTCAGGCAGCCCGTCGAGCAGCTGTGCCGCTTTGGCCGCGCGCTGCGGCAGGCCGGCCAGCGGGCCCGTCAGCAAGTCCAGGTCAAGCTCTGCCTGCAGCACTCTTGCCTTTGCCAGCCCGGGGGCCAGCTGCAAAGCCTGTTTAACGGCCAGTCTGGCCTCTTGCTGCTGCCCAGCCGCCAGGTGACTGCGCGCCATCAGCATATGCACCAGCGCCTGATCCGGCCCTGTCGCCGCCGCGGCCGCACGCACCGGCTGGCTGAAAGCGTTGAGAATATCTGCCGCCACTGCAGATGCCAGGCCGGACAGGCTGGATTGCGGGCGGGGCGGCAGGGCTGCCTGCCCGGACGGGCTGCGGATATCCAGCCGGATCCCCTGTAACGGAGCGGCAGGCAAGTGGCCGCTGACCAGGTACTCTGTTCCCAGCAGTTTCGCCGCCTGGTCCGGCGGCAGTCCGGCCGCCGCCCGGCTGCTGGCCGGAGCCACCACTGCCAGGCCGGGAACCGCGGCAAGCGCGCGGATCACCTCGCCGGTGAGCGCCTGCGCCAGTTCAGGAGATGCCGAGGCCGCCGTGAAGGGCATCACGGCAACCAGCGGCCGCGTCTGCTCTGCCCCGCTGGCCGTCTGCGCCGCCCCTTGCAGACCCGGCATGCCCGCGGCCCACCAGCCGCCGCCGGCCGCAGCCAGGACCGTAAATGCAGCCAGCGCCAGCCACACAGGCCGCCCGGCCCGCCAGCGCGGTGGCGAAGCTGCCTGGTCCGCTTTCTTTGGTGTGGCCACCGGGTGCAGACTGGGCAACGAGGTCAGCTCGTCGCCGAGTACATAGACCTGCACAGGCTCGGGAATGTTCTTGACCTCATGCAGGCCCAGGTCCTCGAACGCATAAGGAATACGGCCCCGCACCTGGCCATATGCTTCAGCCGACAGGGCCACCCCGCCAAGCGGTGCCAAAGCCTCCAGCCGGGCGGCAATATTGACATCGTCGCCATAGATATCGCCCTGGGCAATCAGCACTTCACCCAGAGTAATACCGATCCGAAGCTGCAGATGCCGGTTGCGGGCGGCGGCGGCCTGGATCCCGGCTGCCGCCTCCACCGCCGAGATCACGCTGGGAAAAATCGCCAGCACCCCGTCGCCCATCAGCTTGATGATCCGGCCCTCATGGCTGCGGATCGCCGGAGCAATCAGGCTTTGCTGCTGCGCCAGAACCTGGTTCAGCGTTCCTGCCTCATCTTCGGCCATCAAGCGGCTGAAACCGGAGACATCCAGCACAAAAATGGCGGCAAGGCGTCGTTGCGGTTTGTCTGACACGGGCAAGCCTCAAGAACCGGGGAAACTGGAAACAGGTACCTGCCAAGAGGTTAGCCCGCGCATCCGCAGGGTCAAAGCCTTGCTGCTATTCGCCGAACCGGTAACGGTGCAGGCCGGCTCCGTTTGCGCGCAGCCAGCCGCGCGGCGGCTCGTATTGGCCATAGAGGCGTTCCACCACCGCCCAGAAGGCAGACGAATGGTTCATCTCCTGCAGATGCGCCACCTCGTGGGCGGCGACATAACGCAGCACTGCGGGCGGCGCCAGGATCAGCCGCCAGGAATACATCAGCCCGCCATCGGCGGTGCAGGACCCCCAGCGCGACCGGGTATCGCGCAAGGTCAGGCGGCTGTAGCCCTTGCCCAGCCGGGCGGCATAGAAATCCGACGCCTCGGCCAGCCGGTTGCGCGCCAGCTCTTTCAGGTAACGCTGCAAGACCCGCCCCGGACTGTCCCCCGGCACCGTAATACGGCCCGCGTCCAGCTGGATGCGCCGCCCTGGCGCGCGCTCAACCACCCGGTTCTGGCCATCAACCGGCAACACCGTGCCAAACCCTGCTTCCACTGCCTCGGGATGCTTTTCCAGATGCGACCGGATCCAATCCGCCTTCTCCTCGGCAAAGGCCAGTGCGGCCCGTTCCGGCAGGCTTTTGGGCAGCGTCAGTGTCACCCGCCCGTCCAGCGAGGATATCCGCAGGCTGATCCGCCGCGCCCGTGCCGACCGCCGCAGCGTCAGCGGCACCGGCGGGTTTCCGGGCAGGTGGTGTTCGGCCATAGGCGCCCCTTTCCAGGCTTTGGCTTTGACAGTCCCCCCCTCATATGGCAAGGCACCTGAATCGTCGATACGACTCACCAGTTAATCAAGGGGATCCACATGCCCAAGGAAGAATGGGGTGTAAAGCGCATCTGCCCCACCACTGGCAAGCGCTTTTATGACCTGAACAAGAACCCGATCGTCAGCCCCTACACGGGCGAGGCCGTCGCGCTGGACACCGGCAAAACCCGGATGATCGAGGCAGATGCCGAGGATGCGGCAACCCTGAAGGCCAAAGAGAACCTCGAAGGCGACAGCCCGGTTCTGGAAGATGATGACGACGTCGATGTTGATCTGGGCGATGATGTCCTGGACGATGACGATGACGAGGACAACGTTCCGCTGGACGAGATTGCCGACATGTCGACCCCCGAGGACGATTCCTAAGGCGTTTCCAGCTGCCCGGGGAAGCGCCTCGCCTTTCCCGGGCAGCCCTCCGGCAGTGCCGGAAAAAAGTTTGGAACCCGGCGCATTTTACGCTTGCAGCCTGCGCCGCCGTCCCTTAAACGACGCTCACACCGCAAGACGGACCGCACCGGAGACGGAACGGACACTAGAAAGCGGACAGGTTTGGGGCCTTAGCTCAGCTGGGAGAGCGCCTGCATGGCATGCAGGAGGTCAGGAGTTCGATCCTCCTAGGCTCCACCAAATCTTCACTGAAAACTGTCAGATAGTTTTGCCTTTTTGGCCAGCAGTATTGCCTCTAACCGAGCGTTCAGCGCTGAAAGCGGCCTTCTTTTGCACTACGCTCGAGAGTTCACAGTGCGGGACGGAGTTGTCATTCGCTGCAGGTGCAGCCCAAACGACCTTGCGTGACCGCTTTGCGCT
>NZ_JAKFZM010000047.1:0-29435 GCF_021654205.1 Leisingera sp. MMG026
CGCCGTTCAGTAAGCATCAGCAAGGCTGATGGTTTCTGCGGGGGCGGGAGCGCTTGGTCACGTTTGGCAGTCAAGGGTCAGCTTTGCGGTGTAAGCATCCGCCGGTACAAGGTTTCCAGGTATTGCGGCGCTGCATCGAACGGGTCCTCGTCCCCCATCAATGTGCGCACCTGGGCATCGAAATCCGCGTAATGCTGGGTCAGCGACCAGATCGAAAACAGCAAATGTTTGGGGTGCGCGCGGTTGATCCTGCCGCCATCCATCCAGCCTTGCAAAAGCTGTGCCTTTTCCTCCACCAGCCCGTTCAGGTCGCTGGCGATCACATCTTGCAGCCGGGGCGCGCCCTGTACAATCTCATTGGCATACAGCCGGCTTTCGCGCGGAAAATCCCGGCTCATTTGCAGTTTGCGCTGCACATAGGCGAGGATTTCGTCCAATGGTTCGCCTTCCGGATCCAATGCCCGCAATGGGTCGAGCCAGGTATCCAGCAAGCCTGACATCAGTTCGTTGAAGATCGCTTCCTTGGAGGGGAAGTAGTAAAGCAGGTTCGGCTTTGACAGGCCGGCGGCCTTAGCGATCTGGTCCACTGTGGAGCCGCGGAATCCGTGGCTGGAAAACACGTCCAGCGCAGCCTCCAGGATGGCGGCGCGATTCTTTTTCTGAATTCGGGTTGGCGCGCGGTCTGCAGGCATGTCTGTCCCTGTCTGTTTCTGCCGCCTTCTGCCAGCTGAAGCGCGGAATTTCACCTGTTTCCGGCAAAAGAGCCGATTTTTTCAAGGGCTGTGCGGCAATTTCTTGACTGATAGTGAACCCGTGATAGCGTGAGTTTGACCAGTTGGTCAAATCATTGCCCGGACTCGAGAAAACCGGCGCTCTGACCTGGCCAGCACTCAAAGCCACCTAACGGCGCAAAGCCGATTGAAGCCTGCAAAGACGGGCGCACAGGGAAGGAAGCTGAGATGACGTCGCTTGGACAGAATCTGAAGATCAATGGCGACCGTTTGTGGGACAGCCTGATGGAGATGGCCGAAATCGGCCCGGGCGTCGCGGGCGGCAACAACCGTCAGACGCTGACGGACGAAGATGGCGAGGGCCGCGCGCTGTTTCAGAAATGGTGCGAAGATGCCGGCTGCACCATGGGGCTGGATCAGATGGGCAATATGTTTGCCCGCAGGGAAGGCACCGATCCGGACGCGCTTCCGGTCTATGTGGGCTCGCACTTGGACACCCAGCCGACCGGCGGCAGATATGACGGGGTGCTGGGGGTGCTGGCAGGGCTGGAGCTGATCCGTTCGCTCAACGACATGAACATCAAGACCAAGCATCCGATCGTGGCCACCAATTTCACCAATGAGGAGGGCACGCGCTATGCGCCTGCGATGCTGTCTTCGGGTGTCTTTGCGGGCATCCATACCCAAGACTGGGCTTACGGCCGTGAAGATGCCGAGGGCAAGAAATTCGGGGATGAGCTGAAACGCATCGGCTGGCGCGGCGAGGAAGAAACCGGCGCCCGCAAGATGCACGCCTTCTTTGAGCTGCACATCGAACAGGGGCCGATCCTGGAGGCCGAGGGTAAGGACATCGGTGTGGTGACCCATGGCCAGGGCCTTAGCTGGACCCAGGTGACGGTGACTGGCAAGGATGCGCATACCGGCTCCACCCCGATGCCGATGCGCCGCAACGCGGGGCTGGCAATGGCGCGGATCCTGGAAACCGTGGACGAGATTGCCTGGGGCCACGCGCCGCATGCTGTCGGGGCGGCGGGTCATATCGATGTTTATCCGAACTCGCGCAATGTGATCCCCGGCAAGGTGGTGTTTACCGTCGATTTCCGCAGCCCGGAACTGGACGTGATCACCGATATGGAAAATCAGCTGCACGAAAAGGGCGCCCAGATTGCCGAAGCGATGGGCGTGGAGGTCGAGTTTGAGAAGGTAGGCGGCTTTGATCCCGTTACCTTTGACGAGGGCTGCGTCACTGCTGTGCGCAGTGCGGCAGAGCGGCTGGGCTATTCACATCAGGATCTGATTTCCGGCGCGGGCCATGACGCCTGCTGGATCAACCGGGTTGCACCGACCGCGATGGTGATGTGCCCCTGCGTTGATGGTCTGAGCCACAACGAAGCCGAGGAGATCAGCAAGGACTGGGCGGAGGCCGGCGGCAATGTGCTGTTCCATGCGGTGGTCGAGACGGCGGGGATCGTGGAGTAGGGGGCGCTGCCCCCGCGGCCCGTTGGGCCGCTTCCCCCGGAGTATTTCCGGAAAAGATGAAGAGAGCTGCGCCAGACAGCGGAAGAAATAACGGGAGGCGTGAATAAACGCCCCGATTCAGGGAGTTATAGCCATGAGTAAAGTCATCAAGAATGGCACTATCGTGACCGCCGATCTTACCTATAAGGCGGATGTTCTGGTTGAAAACGGGGTGATCACGCAGATCGGCCCGAACCTGAAAGGCGACGAGGAGCTGGATGCCACCGGCTGTTTTGTGATGCCGGGCGGGATTGATCCGCATACCCACCTGGAGATGCCTTTCATGGGCACCTACAGCACGGATGATTTTGAAAGCGGCACCCGTGCCGGGCTGGCGGGCGGCACCACTATGGTGGTGGATTTTGCGCTGCCCAATCCAGGCGAGAGCCTGCTGGATGCGCTGAAGCGCTGGGACAACAAATCGACCCGCGCCAATTGCGATTACTCATTCCACATGGCGGTGACCTGGTGGGGCGAGCAGGTCTTTGACGACATCAAGACGGTGATCCAGGAGCGCGGCATCAACACCTTTAAGCACTTCATGGCCTATAAGGGCGCGCTGATGGTGAATGATGACGAGCTTTACTCCTCGTTCCAGCGGCTGGCAGAGCTGGGCGGTATTGCCATGGTGCATGCCGAAAACGGTGATGTGGTGGCAGAACTGTCGGCCAAATTGCTGGCAGAAGGCAACACCGGCCCCGAGGCACACGCCTATTCCCGTCCGCCGCAGGTTGAGGGTGAGGCCACCAACCGGGCGATTATGATTGCCGATATGGCAGGCGTGCCGCTCTATGTGGTGCATACTTCTTGCGAGGACAGCCACGAGGCCATCCGCCGCGCCCGGATGCAGGGCAAACGGGTTTGGGGCGAGCCGCTGATCCAGCATCTGACGCTGGATGAAAGCGAGTATTTCAACAAGGATTGGGACCACGCTGCCCGCAGGGTGATGTCGCCGCCGTTCCGCAACAAGGAGCATCAGGACAGCCTGTGGGCCGGCCTGCAGTCGGGTTCTTTGTCGGTTGTGGCCACCGATCACTGCGCCTTTACTACTGAGCAAAAGCGCACTGGCGTTGGCGATTTCACCAAGATCCCGAACGGCACTGGCGGGCTGGAGGACCGGATGCCGATGCTGTGGACCCATGGCGTTGAAACCGGGCGGATTACTCCGAATGAATTTGTCGCTGTAACGTCTACAAACATCGCCAAGATATTGAATTGCTATCCGAAAAAGGGTGCGGTTCTGGTTGGTGCCGATGCGGACCTGGTGGTCTGGGATCCGAAGAAGACCAAGACGATCTCGGCCGGTACTCAGCAGTCCTCGATTGATTACAACGTGTTTGAAGGACATGAGGTGAAGGGCCTGCCGCGCTTTACCCTGACCCGCGGCCATGTGGCGGTGCATGACGGCGAGATCAAGTGCCAGGAGGGCCACGGCAAGTTCGTCTCGCGGGAGGCGAACACAACGGTCAGCAAGGCGCTTAGCACGTGGAAAGAGCTAACAGCGCCGCGCCCGGTGGAACGCACCGGAATCCCGGCAACAGGTGTTTAAATCCAGGAGCGGGCTGCCGGTATCGGCGGCCCGTTTTCCTGTGTGAAATCAAGGCGAAGATATGAATATGGAACCGACTACCCAGGCAATCTTACCCGAGGCCGCCGCTTCCGATCCAGCCCCCGCAGACTGTGTGATCAAGGCCCGGAACCTGGATCTGACGTTTGAGACAAACGACGGTCCAGTGCACGCACTGAAGGACATCAGCCTGGAGATCAACAGGGGCGATTTTGTCTCCTTTATCGGGCCGTCGGGCTGCGGCAAGACGACGTTCTTGCGCTGTATCGCGGCACTGGAGACACCCACCGGCGGCAGCCTGAGCGTTAATGGCATGACACCGGACGAGGCGCGCCGCAACCGCGCCTATGGCTATGTGTTTCAAGCGGCGGGGCTTTACCCGTGGCGGACCATTGCCAAGAACATCAAACTGCCGCTGGAGATCATGGGATACTCCAGGGCGGAGCAGGAAAAGCGCGTTAATCAGGTGCTGGAACTTGTTGAATTAACAGGGTTTGGCGGTAAGTTTCCCTGGCAGCTGTCGGGCGGGATGCAGCAGCGGGCCAGCATAGCGCGGGCGCTGGCGTTCGATGCTGATATCCTCTTGATGGATGAACCGTTCGGGGCGCTGGATGAGATCGTGCGTGACCATCTGAACGAGCAGCTTCTGAAGCTTTGGGCGCGGACCAACAAGACCATCGGTTTTGTCACCCATTCCATCCCCGAGGCGGTGTATCTGTCGACCAAGATCGTGGTGATGTCGCCGCGGCCGGGCCGTATCCATGATGTGATTGATAGCACCCTGCCGAAAGAACGGCCTCTGGATATCCGGGACAGCCCGGAGTTCATCGAAATTGCGCATCGGGTGCGCGAAGGTCTGCGGGCGGGTCATGGCGATGACTGATATCAACCAGCAAAATACGGCGGCACCGGACATGCAGCCCCTGAACACTGCTTGTACACAGGCGGGGGCATCATTTGCGGCATCGGAAAATTCCAATTTTCCGATCAATTTTCTGCGCAGAAAATTGGCGCGGGGCGGGGGCGGGTCATGAAGAGCTTTGTTGCAGTCTTTACTGTGCTCGCTGCCATCATCGCACTCTGGTACGCCGCTTGCGTCCCGATGAACATCAAGGGTGTGCTTGATCAGGCAGAGCGGACAGGGGCCGTGGTCACACCGGCTACTGCCAAGGAGCGCCGGTACATGAGCGAAATCGGGCTGGTGGTGAAAAACACATTTGCTATTGACGAAACCTGGGTGCAGCAGCGCCCGCGCTTGCCGGCCCCGCATCAGGTGGCGGCCGAGCTGTGGCAGACCACAGTGGAAAAGAAGATCACCTCGAAACGCAGCCTGATCTATCATGCGCAGGTGACGCTGAGCGCCACGCTCTTAGGCTTTGCCATCGGCACCGGGCTGGGCATTCTGCTGGCGGTGGGGATTGTGCATTCCCGTGTTATGGATATGTCGGTGATGCCCTGGGCGATTGTCAGCCAGACCATCCCGATCATCGCGCTGGCACCGATGATCATTGTGGTGCTGTATTCCATCGGAGTGCAGGGGATTATCCCAAAGGCGGTGATCTCGGCCTATCTGAGTTTCTTCCCGGTGGTTGTCGGCATGGTGAAGGGCCTTCGGGCGCCGGATACGATGCAGCTGGACCTTTTGAAAACCTATAACGCCAATACAAATCAGGGGTTCTGGAAGCTGCGGCTGCCGTCCTCGATGCCGTATCTGTTTGCCTCGCTGAAGATCGGCATTGCCGCCTCGCTGGTGGGGGCCATCGTGGGAGAGCTGCCGACCGGCGCGGTTGCGGGGCTTGGCGCGCGGCTGCTGGCCGGCAGCTACTACGGGCAGACCGTGCAGATCTGGTCGGCGCTGTTTGCGGCGGCGATCCTGGCCGCGGCGCTGGTGGCATTGCTCGGGCTGATCGAGCGGCTGGTTCTGAAACGCATGGGGGTAAGCGCATGATCAAGCGATGGACAGAGGGCTCAGCCCTTGCCGCTGCACGGCTCACCCGGGTCGTTTCTGGCCAGAAGAACAAGGGGGTGCTGTCATGGTGATGGTTGTTCTAGCCGTGCTGGTCTGGTGTTTGGGGTGGTGGCTGAACAGCCGTCTGGCAAACAGTCCGGCCGCGAAAACCCGCGCAGTGCAGCTGTTGGTGCCCGCGATCTTCGGCACCACTGTTCTGGTGGTCTGGGAGTTGCTGGTGCGCGGGATGGACGTGTCTTTGGTGATCCTGCCGGCTCCCTCCGTAATCGCGGTGCGCTTTGTCTCCAGCATCCCAATTCTGTGGGCGGATTTTGCCCAGACCATCCTGAAGGGCGCGCTTGGCGGCTATGTGATCGGCTGCGGCGCGGCGTTTCTGACCGCGATCCTGGTGGACCGCAGCGATTTTCTGCGCCGGGGTCTGCTGCCGGTGGGGAATTTCATTGCAGCGCTGCCGATTGTCGGCACCGCACCGATCCTGGTGATGTGGTTCGGCTTTGACTGGCACTCCAAGGCTGCTGTAGTGGTGGTCATGGTATTCTTTCCAATGCTGGTGAATACGGTGGCGGGCCTGCGCGAGACCTCAGCGATGCAGCGCGACTTGATGCAGACCTATGCGGCGAGTTACTGGCAGGCGTTTTTCAAGCTGCGCCTGCCGGCGGCGCTGCCCTTTGTGTTCAACGGGCTGAAAATCTCGACCACGCTGGCGCTGATCGGCGCGATTGTAGCGGAGTTCTTTGGCTCGCCCACAGTCGGCATGGGCTTTCGTATCTCTACCAGTGTCGGCCAGCTGGCGCTGGACATGGTCTGGGCCGAGATTGTGGTGGCAGCACTGGCAGGCTCGGCCTTTTACGGTCTGATGGCGCTGATTGAGAAAACACTGACTTTTTGGCACCCGTCGCAGAGGGGCTGAAGATTGGGCCGCCCCGCCAGATGCGGGGCGGTTTTGCGGAAAACTTGCGCGGGGTGCCGTCAACGGCCGGCCTTATAAAGAAAAAACTTTGAACGAATGGTCAAACCCGGGCAAGCTTCAAGTCATAATCAATAGGGAGAACGAGACATGAAACATCTGATGACGGCGGCAGCGCTGGCACTGGGTGCTGCGGGGGCGGCGCAGGCGGCGGATGATGTGACGCTGCAGCTGAAATGGGTAACCCAGGCACAGTTCGCGGGCTATTACGTGGCGCTGGACAAGGGGTTCTATGAGGAAGAGGACCTGAATGTCACCATCCTGCCCGGCGGGCCGGATATTGCCCCGACCCAGGTGATTGCCGGCGGCGGTGCAGATGTGACGGTGGAATGGATGCCCGCGGCGCTGGCAGCACGGGAAAAAGGCCTGCCGCTGGTTAATATTGCGCAGCCCTTCAAATCCTCGGGCATGATGCTGACCTGCTGGAAGGACACCGGCATTGCCGCGCCTGCCGATCTGGCCAACCGCACCCTGGGTGTGTGGTTCTTTGGCAATGAGTTTCCGTTCATGAGCTGGATGAGCCAGTTGGGCATCTCCACCGAGGGTAAGGGCGAGGCTGGTGTTGAAGTTCTGAAGCAGGGCTTCAACGTTGATCCGCTGCTGCAGCGCCAGGCTGATTGCATCTCGACTATGACCTATAATGAATACTGGCAGGTCATTGATGCCGGGGTCGGCGCCGATGAGCTGATCACGTTTAAATACGAAGATCAGGGCGTGGCGACGCTGGAAGACGGCCTGTATGTGCTGGAAGAAAACCTCAGCGATGCGGAGTTCACCGGCAAGATGGAGCGCTTTGTGCGTGCTTCAATGAAGGGCTGGAAATACGCTGAGGAGCATCCGGATGAGGCGGCAGGGATCGTTCTCGACAATGATGCCTCCGGTGCGCAGACCGAAACCCACCAGAAGCGGATGATGGGTGAAATTGCCAAGCTGACCGCTGGCAGCAACGGCGCGCTGGATCCGGCGGATTATGAGCGGACAGTGTCAACGCTGATGGGCGGCGGCTCGGATCCTGTAATCACCAAGACCCCTGAAGGCGCCTGGTCCCATGCCATCACCGATGCGGCTCTGAAATAAGCAGCGCTTAGGTATTGGAGATCTGCCGGGTCCTGGACACCGGCGGGTCTTCCGCTTGATTTCCGCGCAATATTGTTAAAATTTCAACAATTCGATGGTAATTTAAAAATACCCCCTTGAGGTGTTTGATATTGTGGTAGTCTCTCCTTATGGGAGAGACGCGTATTCATATCCCTGATCGGCAAAAGCAATCCGGTTACCCGCCGCAATACTTGTGCCTTTGCCCTCAGCCAGACGACACTGCCTGCCACGCTCGGTACGCAGCGCACGGTCGGGCTGCGTTACTGGATGTCGCCAGCAGAAGCTGCGAGCTGCCGCTGATGAACCTCTGCCAGGCGGCGCACCAGCGCAAGCTGGAGACCGGGCGGGTCCAAATTCTGTTGCTTTACGAAGTAGTACCGCTGGGGCTGGAACTGACGGCGCCCCATCAGAGCGACGTGATACCGGTTTCGGTCTGCTGCTTGCAGCAGATCACGCACACTGATTTGCTGCACGCCTTGGCCTGCGGTTTCGATGTCATTCACGTGCAGGCCTGCGCCAGCTCTGCCGGCAGGCTGCAACAGCAGCAGGAGGTGGAGTTGGTGCAGGTGCTGGGCGGGTTAGGCCGGATTTTGCTGTTTGACGGGGCTGAGGCCCTGGCAATGCGGCTGGCGGCAGGCATTTTCCCGTTTCCCTCGGTTGCACCGGACATATTGGCGGTTGGCAGCCGCAGGGACACCGCAAGGGCCAGCGCCGCGGCGCTTCTGCCACCCAGTACGGACCATGTCGCCTTGCCGGAACAGGCGCCATACGGCTCCGTCAGCTTGGACGAAGACCTGTGCAATCAGTGCAGCAGCTGTGTCTGGGTTTGCCCGTCGGATGCCTTGAGCCTGACGGAAGACGGCGGCGCACTGAGCTTTGTTGAATCCTTGTGTTTTCAATGCGGCTTGTGCATTTCGATCTGTCCGCAGCGGGCGCTCAGCATGGAACCGGGTATGGATTTGTCCGCGTCTGCCGTGCTGCCGCATCTGCTGGCGGGGCAAGATGCAGATGAGGCAGGAACCCCTGGATTGGTGGAGGAGATTGCAGTTCTGGGCAGCGCCAGCGCCGCGGTGCAGGCCTTGGGGCAAGCCCGGGGCTAGGCGGCCTGGCCTTAGACACCGCTGTTCAGCTTTGCTCCAGGAACCCGCCATACTGGCCGCGCTTGAAGATCAACCCCTTGCCGGGACGGGTGGTGACGCTGGCCGCTTCGCCAATGATGATGGTGTGGTCACCCGCCAGATGGGCGGCAAAGCGGCGGCAATCAAACCGGGCAATCACCCCGTCCAGCGCCGGCGCCCCCTGATCGTTGAGTTGCCATGCTGCAGCGCTGAAATCTTCGCCGCGGGCCGCGAAGTGCTTGGCCAGGCCCAGCTGATCCTCTGCCATCACGTGAATGGCGAAATTCTCAGCCATAACAAATGCATCATGGCGCAGGGACGCTTTGGCCGGGCACCAAAGCAAGAGCGGCGGATCCAGCGACACGGAGGTAAAGCTATTGACCGTAATGGCCAAGGGACCACGCGCTGTCATGGTGGTGACAACGGTCACCCCGGTGCCAAAGCAGCCGAGCGCATCGCGGTAGTCCCGGGCGGTCTCGGGCCCGGGGATAAAGCTGGTTTCGGCCATGTCGCGCGCCTTTTATCCGTTCCGGGCAGTGACCTGCCACGCATAGGGGCGATTGTCTACCTAGTTCATGTCTTCAATGAGGCGCCCGTGTTTGCGGGTCTGTTCCAGCACCGCGCCAAAGGTTCTGAGACCGCGGGCCTCCAGCATCGCCAGCATCTTGCTGAACACCTCAGCTGTGGCGCGGGCATCGCCCATGGCGGTATGGCGCAATGCAGGCGGGATGGCGACGTCCAGCCGTTCGCACAACGCGTCCAGCGTGTGGTTCTGCGAGGCGCCGAACAGCACCGCGCTGAGCAGTACCGTATCCAGAACCGGCTGATCCCAGCTGACGCCGGTGCGTTTGGCATGGCGGTGCAGAAAGGCCATGTCAAAGGGCGCATTGTGGGCCACGATCACGGCGTCCGAGGCAAAGCGGTGAAAGGCACGGGCAGCTTCGGCAATGTCCGGCGCGCCCTGCACCATGGCGTCGCTGACCCCATGCACCCTGGTCGAGGCCGCCGGGATCGGCCGGCCCGGATCGACCAGGGTTTCAAAGGTCTCGCTGCCGATGATGCGGCCACGCACCATCCGCAGCGCGCCGATCTGCACGATTTCGTCCTTATGCGGCAAGAGACCGGTGGTTTCGGTATCAAACACCACATAGCTGAGGTGGCTGAGTTTGCGGCTGTCCAGCCCGGCGTGGTCGGTTTCCAGCAGTGCAAAATCATAGACCAGCGGCCGCGCGTCTTCAGGCGCCAGACCGGCATGGCTGCCCTCGAACAGGATGATATAGCCCGGTGCGCCGCCCAAGGGTTTCAGCCGCAGATCGAACACCTGGGTGCCGCTTGCGCTTTTGACTTCGGCTTTGACCTCCAGCCCGCTGCGCACCAGCCGGCCATAGGCGGCCTCAAGCGCGGTGAGGTTCAGATAATCGGACAGCGGCGCGTTCAGCCGCGGCGGAGCTTCCTGCGCCAGAAACGCGGCGGCCTGACCGTCATAAAGCACGATCTGATGAGCGGGGTTTGCCATGACGGTGGCAATGGGAATGTCGGTCAGCAGCGCCGCAAGGCGGGACTTCTCGGCTTCCAGGTGCTCGGTTTCGCGGGCGATGGCCTCAGCCGCGGACAGCGCCGAGTCCCCCAACTGCCCGGCCAGCCCCTCGGCGGCAGCTGCCAGATCGCCCAGGTACCGCGCGCCGCGGGTGTCCAGTTCCTTGGTCACGCCGGCATGGGCGCGGGCGCGCATGCCCGCCGCCAGCCGCTCTATCGGTTTGGCGACATTTTCGTCAAACAACAGCCAGACCGCAGCACTGAGACCAAGGATGGCGAATGTGCTGAGCAGGCCCGAAAAGACAAAGGCATCCGACAGCTGAGGTTGATCTGCCCGGTTGTAGCCAAGCCACAAGGCGCCGCCGGTGACAAAAATGCTGCCAAGCGCCAGCAGGCAGAAGAACAGGAAAATCCGCAAACGCAGGCTGAGGCGTGCCAGCATTTTTTACCCTCCGCAGGCAGTTGCCAGGATCGGGTCATCGCCGCCGCCGCCGACCCAATCCAGGTTTTCAGGAAGACTGCCGGTAAACCCCGCATCACCAGCCGCCAGCGCCCGCCTCCCGCTGCCGCAGTCCAGCCAGACCGGCAATTTACTGACCGGGGCCCAACGGCCAAAGAAGTACAGTTCACCAAGATAGATCTGCGGATGATCCGCATGGGTTTTCATCGTCGCGGTATCCAATGCGGCAAAGCGGTCGACATAGGGCACGGCATAGGTCCAGGGCCGGTAAAAGCTTTGGTTTTCCACCGTGTCCGCGATGACCAGCCCCTCGGGCAGGGCCGCAGCCGTGCGCGGGTACCAGCCGTATTCCGAGGCAATGGTGGCTGCGATCATTGCCAGCCCTGCCGCCACCGGCGCCAGCCAGCGCGGCAGCCGCCCGCCCAGGAACTTGCCCAGCAGCATCACCACACCCGCGGCGGCAATACCCGCAAAAATCACCGCAATCAGTTCCAGAAACATATGCTCTCCCAGCGGGCCTCCGGCCCTTTCATCTTTCTCAAAATACTCCCGCCGGAGGCTCCCGCGCTCTCCGCAGGCACAATCGTCAGCTTAGCATGGCTTTGCCGTGGCCTGCCGCCGATTGCATGGTCTTTACCACAACAAAGGCGTCACGCAGATGACTTCGCTCAAAATCCGACAGATCCGAGGGCGCCAGATAGTTGTCCGGAGCCTGACCGCTGCGGATTTGTGCCGCCTGATGCTCCAGCCGGGTCTGGGCGATCAGGTCGTAAGCGTCCAGCAGGTCGCGCGCGCCGGAAGGGCTGAGACCCCCTGCGGTCTCTGCCGCCTCCAGCCGGGCGCGGGTGTTGACCGCGTCCAGCCGGCCTTGCAGCGCATAGATCCGGCCCAGATCCACCACCGGCACCACGCCGTTGTGTTTCATGTCCAGGGTGTTTCGGTGCTCGCCCGAGCGGATGGTGGCCAGCCCGCGCAACAGGCCCAAGGGCGGCGTGTGCTTCAGCGAGTTGGCGATCATATGTGCTGTAAAGATCGTATTGCCGCCGGCCGCCTTCAGGGTCTCCTGTTGCAGATCCTCGAACAGCGCAGCCTCGCCGCCGATCGGGCGCAGGTCAAACATCACCGAGGCCAGCATCTGCGCCTCTGGAACCGGCTTGGCGATCCAGCCGCGGAAATAGTCACGCCAGACGCGCATGGGCTGACGCCAGCGCGCATTCGATGCCATCATGTCGCCGGGGCAGTAGACGTAACCGCAGGTGTTCAGCCCATCGCAGACAAACCGGGCCAGCGCTTCGAAATAGGTCTCATCGCCGGGCGCCAGATCGTCGGACAGGATCAGGCAATTGTCCTGATCCGACACCCCGGTCTGCTCGCGCCGCCCTTGCGAACCGCAGGCCAGCCACAGGTAGGGGACAGGCGGAGGCCCCAGCGTGTCTTCGGCCAGCGCCAGCAGGCGGCGGGTCACGGTGTCGGCGATGTCGGTGATCAGACGGGTCGCCACCTCATGCCGGTTGCCGCTTGCGACCAGTTGCAGCAGAAGCCGCGGGATTTCAGCGGTGACCTTGGCCATGTCTTCGGCATTGCCGGCACGGGCGATGCTTGAGACCATCTCGCCTGTGCTGACCGCCTGAAACCGGGTGAGGTCGGTCTGGGTGACGATCCCGACCAGCTTTCCGGCCTCAACCACCGGGACATGGCCGATGCCGTGTTCCATCATCATGTGCAGCACATCCGAGCCGATGGCAGAGGGCGCCAGCGTCAGCGGGTCCGGGGTCATCGCATTACAGACCGGGGTGGAGATGGGTTTGCCCGCGGCAAGGATCTTGCCGGTCAGGTCGCGCGTGGTGAGGATGCCTTGCAGCCTGTCCCCGTCGGTCACGCAGACTGAGGAGATGAAGTGGTCGCGCATCAGCTGTGCCGCACTTTGGCAGGTAATACCGTTGGAGCAGGTGACCGGCGCCCGCGCCATGATTGCCTCGACGCGGGTGGTGGCCAGGTTGCTGGTCTCCTGTGCGCCGGGGCGGCGGCGATCGAAGAATTTGGCGACTTGCGGCTGATCTGCCATCAGGGCGTGGAATTTTGCCTTGGGCAGCAACAGCAGCAGCGTCTCTGTGGTGGCCTGGGCTGAGGTCACCGCCCGGCCGCTGCGGGTCAGCCCGCGCTCGCCGAAGGAATTGCGCGGGCCGAGGATCGAGACGGGAATACCGTTTTCATCCGTCACTTCGACTTCGCCGGTGTGGACCAGGTAAAGGCCTTCCAGCTCTTCGTTCAGCGCATAGACGGGATCGCCTGCGGCGGCCTCGATCTGTTGGAACTTGAAGGCCAGATCCTGCAGCAGCGCGGGCTCCAGGCTATCATAAGGGTGAACCGAAGTCAGAAAGCGGAGCAAGGCGGCGTCAGATAGGGGCATGGGCATACCTGCATGAAATCAGGAAAAAAATGGTCCCGCCAGTAAGAACCGGACGGGACCATGAGGAAAAAGGCGGGCTGCAGGGCAGCCCGCCCAGGGGAGGTTCAGTGGTCCTGCGCAACTCCGGCACCGCGCGGGATGCGGACGCTTTCCACCAGCTCTTCGATCTCGGCGGGGATCGCTGCGGTCGATTTCGACACGATGAAGGCGACTGCAAAGTTCACCATCGCGCCAACCGCACCAAAGGAGGTGGATTTGATGGTGCCCAGCAGCGGGTCTGCGTCGGTGAAGGAGTTGGTGTCCGGGATGAACAGCCAGCCTTTGTGCAGGAAGATGTAGACCAGGGTCACACCCAGACCCGCCAGCATGCCGGCCACAGCGCCCTTGTTGTTCACCTTGGTGAAGATGCCCATCATCAGCGCCGGGAAGATCGAGGCAGCTGCGAGGCCGAACGCCAGCGCCACGGTCTGCGCGGCAAAGCCGGGAGGGTTGAGGCCCAGATAGGTGGCCACCGCGATGGCCACACCCATGGCGATACGGGCCGACAGCAGCTCATTCTTTTCCGAAATCTGCGGGTTGATCGAGCCTTTGATCAGGTCGTGCGATACCGCAGACGAGATTGCCAGCAGCAAGCCCGCCGCGGTCGACAGCGCAGCCGCAAGACCGCCGGCAGCAACCAGACCGATCACCCAGCTGGGCAGGTTGGCGATTTCCGGGTTGGCCAGCACCAGGATGTCGCGGTTGAACTTGGTCAGCTCATTGCCGGCCCAGCCATTGGCCGCAGCAGTTGCCTGCAGGTCTTCGGATTTGTCGTTATAGTACTGGATCGCACCGTCGCCGTTCTTGTCTTCCCAGGCCAGCAGGCCGGTTTTCTGCCAGGTCGCCATCCAGTCGTACTGCGGATCGTTTTCGATCTGCTGCACGGTCACGGCACCGCCTTCGATGCCGCCATTGGGCCACATCATTTCGGTGATGTTCAGACGCGCCATGGCGCCAACTGCCGGTGCGGTCAGGTACAGAAGGGCAATGAACACCAGCGCCCAGCCGGCTGACCAGCGGGCATCAGCCACTTTGGGCACGGTGAAGAAGCGCATGATCACATGGGGCAGGCCCGCGGTGCCGATCATCAGCGACAGGGTGAACAGCACCATGTTGAAAGTGTCGGAATGATGCGCGGTGTACTCATTAAAGCCCAGCTCGCGGACAATGGCGTCCAGCTTGGCCAGCAGCGGTTCACCGGATGCGGCGTGATCGCCGAACAGGCCCAGTGCCGGAACCGGATTGCCGGTCAGCTGCAGCGAGATGAAGATGGCCGGGATAGTATAGGCCATGATCAGCACGCAGTATTGCGCCACCTGGGTGTAGGTTACGCCTTTCATGCCGCCGAACACGGCGTAGGCGAACACAACACAGGCGCCGATCAGCAGGCCGGTGGTGTTGGAGACCTCCAGGAAGCGGCCAAAGGCGACGCCGACGCCGGTCATCTGGCCGATCACGTAAGTGGTCGAGGCAACGATCAGGCAGATCACAGCGACGATGCGCGCGGTCGGCGAATAGAACCGGTCACCGATGAACTCGGACACGGTGAACTTGCCGAACTTGCGCAGGTAGGGGGCAAGCAGCAGCGCCAGCAGCACATAGCCGCCGGTCCAGCCCATCAGGAAGGTGGAGTTATCATAGCCGGTAAAGGCAATGAGGCCCGCCATCGAGATGAACGAGGCTGCCGACATCCAGTCGGCTGCAGTGGCCATGCCGTTGGTTACAGGGTGAACACCCCGGCCGGCGGCATAGAATTCAGATGTGGAACCCGCGCGGGCCCAGATCGCGATGCCGATGTAGAGCGCAAAGGACGCGCCCACAAACAGCAGGTTGATGGTAAACTGGTCCATCTTATTCTTCCTCCACGCCGTATTCGCGGTCCAGCTTGTTCATCCGGAACGCGTAGAAAAAGATCAGCCCCAGGAACACCAGGATCGAGCCTTGCTGGGCGAACCAGAAGCCAAGATCGGCGCCGCCGACGCTGATGCCCGACAGGGCAGGGCGCAGCAGAATGCCGAAGCCGAATGAAACAACAGCCCAGATCACCAGGCTGACAAGAATGATGCGCACGTTCGCCGCCCAATAGCCTTTATCGGCCTCGGCGGTTTTTGCCGCATTTGTGGTTTGGTCCGCCATGAGCGGCTCCTCCTTCTTCCTCCTGAGCTGCTTTGCGCACGGGGCGCCGGGCAGACTCTCTCCGTTTGCCTGCCGCCGGGTTCACGGGCGTGCAGGCATAATTCCTCTGGTCCGCCAAGGCGGTGCCTTCGGGTATTCATATGTCCGGAAGACGGGGTCCTGCGGGTTTGACGCAGGCCCCGTTTCTTGTTTGTTAGGCGGTGGCCTCGGTCACGATGGCCGCCATGTCCCGGGCAATATCCGCGATATCGCCCATGGCATTAGTTGTCTGCAGCACGTCCTTGCCGCCGTAATAGTCAATCAGCGGCGCGGTTTGCGCGTGATAGGCTTCCAGACGGCTGGCAACGGTTTCCGCGTTGTCGTCGGCGCGGCGTTTCATTTCGGTGTTGCCGCATTTGTCGCATTTCCCGGCTTCGGCGGGCTGCTTGAAACTGTCGTGATAGCCCTCGCCGCAGCCGCCGCAGGTGTAGCGGCCCGAGATCCGTGTCACCATGGCGGCGTCATCCACCTCAAGGCTGATCGCGGCGTTGATCTTCTGGCCGGTTTCCGCCAGCAGCTCGTCCAGTGCTGCGGCCTGCACGGTGGTGCGAGGGAAGCCGTCGAGGATCACGCCCTTAGTGCAATCCGGCTCTGCCAGACGGTCGCGCAGGATGTTGATCACGATCTCGTCGCTGACCAGCTGCCCTGCTTCCATCACGGCTTTGGCCGCCAGGCCTGCCGGGGTGCCCGCGGCTACTGCTTCGCGCAGCAGGTCGCCGGTCGACAGCTGCACATAGCCGAATTTTCCCTCAAGCATCCGCGCCTGGGTGCCCTTGCCGGCGCCCGGAGGGCCCAGCAGGATCAGAACGGCGGGACGGGTTAGAACTGCCATATTCATTGGTCAATCACCCCTTGTTCGCACGGTTTTGGATCAGGTCATCGACCACCGACGGATCGGCGAGGGTCGAGGTGTCGCCCAGGCTGCCAAAGTCATTCTCTGCAATCTTGCGCAGGATGCGGCGCATGATCTTGCCGGAACGGGTTTTCGGCAGGCCCGGTGCCCATTGAATGACGTCCGGCGAGGCGATCGGGCCAATCTCGGTCCGCACCCAGGTGCGCAGCTCCTTCAGCAGCTCATCAGACGGCTCGCGGTCGTTCATCAGGGTCACATAGCAATAGATGCCCTGGCCCTTGATCTCATGGGGGTAGCCAACCACGGCGGCCTCGGCCACGGCGGCGTGTGCCACCAGCGCGCTTTCGACCTCGGCGGTGCCCATGCGGTGGCCGGAGACGTTGATCACGTCGTCAACGCGGCCGGTGATCCAGTAATCGCCATCCTCGTCGCGGCGGCAGCCGTCGCCGGTGAAGTAGTAGCCCTTGTAGTCGGAGAAATAGGTTTTCTCGAAGCGCTCGTGGTCACCCCAGACGGTGCGCATCTGGCCCGGCCAGCTGTCCTTGATGCACAGCACGCCCTCGACGCCGTTGCCCTCGATCTCGACGCCCGATTGCGGGTCCAGAACCACCGGCTGGATGCCGAAGAAGGGCTTCATCGCCGCGCCCGGTTTCATCGCATGCGCACCCGGCAGCGGGGTCATCAAGTGGCCGCCGGTCTCGGTCTGCCACCAGGTGTCGACGATCGGGCATTTGCCGCCGCCGACAACCTCGTTGTACCAGTTCCAGGCTTCGGGGTTGATCGGCTCGCCCACGGTGCCAAGGGTGCGAAGGGAGGACAGGTCGCATTTCTCGACCCATTCGTTGCCCTGGCCCATCAGGGCGCGCAGCGCGGTGGGGGCGGTGTAGAACTGGTTCACCTTGTGCTTTTCGCAGACCTGCCAGAAGCGGCTGGCATCGGGGTAGGTCGGCACGCCTTCGAACATCAGCGTGGTGGCGCCATTGGCCAGCGGCCCATAGACGATATAGCTGTGGCCGGTCACCCAGCCCACATCCGCGGTGCACCAGTAGACGTCGCCATCGTGGTAATCGAATGTGATCTCATGCGTCATCGCGGCATAGGCCAGATAGCCGCCGGAGGTATGCACAACACCCTTGGGCTGGCCGGTGGAGCCGGAGGTGTAGAGGATGAACAGCGGATCTTCGGCGTTTACTTCGGCCGGGGCGCAGTAGTCATCCGCTTCCAGCGCCATCTCGTTGTAGTCGTAGTCGCGCCCGTCAACCCAGGTGGTCTGGCCGCCGGTGCGCTTGACCACCAGGCATTTCACGCTGTCCTTGGTGTGCAGCAGCGCGGCGTCGGCGTTGGATTTCAGCGCCGTCTTGCGGCCGCCGCGGGGGGCTTCGTCGGCGGTGATCACAACCTTGGCGTCGCAGCCGTTGATCCTGGCCGCCAGCGCGTCGGGGGAGAAGCCGGCAAACACGATGGAATGAATGGCGCCAATGCGGGCGCAGGCCAGCATTGCATAAGCGGCTTCGGGGATCATTGGCAGGTAGATCACCACCCGGTCGCCTTTGCGCACCCCCATCGATTCCAGGATGTTGGCCATCCGGCAGGTGCGGCGGTGCAGCTCCTTATAGGTGATGTGCTGGGCTTCTTCTTCGGGGCTGTCCGGTTCCCAGATGATTGCGGTCTGGTCGCCGCGTGTTTCCAGATGACGGTCGATACAGTTGGCAGAAACGTTCAGGGTGCCGTCGGCGTACCAGTTGATGGAGACGTTGCCGAAGCTGTAGTTCACATCTTTCACCTGGGTGAAAGGCTTGATCCAGTCGATGCGCTTGCCCTGTTCGCCCCAGAACCCGTCCGGGTCAGTCAGCGAGGCGTCATACATTTCCTGATACTTGGCGGCATTCACATGCGCGCGGGCAACGGTTTCGTCGGACGGCGGATAGACAGCGTCTGCGTGCAACGCGTTCATTCGGTTTCCTCCCAGAAATTTTATTGGCAAGACAAACGACAACGCTGTGCCGTGGCTGTCAAACCGTTTCCTCCTGGGGCTAGATAATACCGCAGATTGAAAATTTGTGAATAAAACACCGATATCAAAGAGTTTATCTGTAAACGAATTTCAGACTTTCAGAGGTTCTTGTAAATGATAGCGCATGCAAACGCATACCACCGCATGTTTTCATAAGCTTTTCTGTAAATTCCTCCATTGGCCGTTTTCGGCTTCCGTCCCCGTTATCGGCCTGGCAGCGGCTTACTGCCGCAGCTTCCGGCGGCTTTGCACCTGCGGCATATTGTGCCGGCATGAGCTGGGAACCACTGTTTCACCGCGCTGCGAGTCGCTGCGTCACCTTTCCCTCCGGGGGGCTTGGCAGAGCGTATCTGTGCCGCTAGCCTGACCG
Source organism: Leisingera sp. MMG026 (assembly GCF_021654205.1). Lineage (NCBI taxonomy): Bacteria > Pseudomonadati > Pseudomonadota > Alphaproteobacteria > Rhodobacterales > Roseobacteraceae > Leisingera > Leisingera sp. MMG026. Next base: position 18,826 of record NZ_JAKFZM010000047.1, read on the forward strand.
TCAAGCGCACCACTCCGGTCAGATGCCGGATCGAAAAGGGCGCAATTCGGGAGAGTTACATTATGAACAGAATTCTGACCGCCGCTGTGGCGGCAACCGCGGGCATTGCAATGGCAGGCGAGGCCGCCGCGACCGAGTGGAACGTGTCCCTGTGGGGCAAGCGCCGGGCGTTCACCGAGCATGTTGAAAAACTGGCTGAGCTGGTCAGTGAAAAGACCGGCGGCGAATTTACCCTGAACATCAGCTATGGCGGGCTTTCGAAGAACAAGGAGAACCTTGACGGGATCTCTATCGGCGCGTTTGAGATGGCGCAGTTCTGTGCCGGCTACCACCGCGACAAGAACCCGTCGATCACCGTGCTGGAATTGCCGTTTCTGGGCGTGAACACGCTGGACGAAGAAGTGGCCGTGGCCAATGCTGTCTACGCGCACCCGGCGGTGCAGGCGGATCTGGCGCGCTGGAATGCCAAGCTGCTGATGACCTCGCCGATGCCGCAGTACAATATCGTCGGCACAGGTGAGCCGCGTGATGAGCTGGGTGAGTTCAAGGATATGCGCGTGCGCGCCACCGGCGGCATCGGCAAGGCGTTCTCGGCCGTTGGTGCGGTGCCGACCTCGGTGACGGCAACCGAAGCGTATAACGCGATGGAATCCGGTGTTGTGGACACGGTCGCCTTTGCCCAGCACGCGCATCTGGCCTTTGGCACCATCAACCGCGCCGACTGGTGGACCGCAAACCTGAACCCCGGCACCGTGAACTGCCCGGTGGTGGTCAACACCGATGCCTATGACGCCCTCAGCGACGCTGAACGCGAAGCGCTCGACAGCTCGGTCGAGGAGGCGATCGGCCACTATCTGGCCAATTACGGGGCACTGCTGGAGAAATGGGACGGCGTACTGGCCGAGAAAGGCGTCGAGAAAGTCACCATCTCCGACGACCAGCTGGCCGAGTTCCGCAAGGTGGCTGCCGACCCGATCCGCGCCCAGTGGATCGAAGACATGAGCGCGCAGGGCCTTCCGGCGCAGGAACTTTATGACCTGGTGCAAAAGACCCTCAGCGATCACCGTTCGGGCAGCTGATCCTGACACAACACAAAAGGGGCCGGGCTGATCAGGTCCGGCCCCTTTTGTCTTTGATTGTACATAGAGACGGGGGCGGGCATGGCAGGCAGCGCAGCAGTGCTGGAGGACGGCAGCTTGATCAGCAGGCTGGACCAGCGGTTAGTGAAAGCGGAGCGCCTGCTGGCGCTTTTGAGCGGCATCGCGGTGTTTTCCCTGATGATCCTGGCGGTGGTCTCGGTTGGCGGACGCAATGCGATGAACGCGCCGCTGCCCGGCTATGTGGACTGGATCGAACAGATCATGCCGTTGATCGCCTTCATGGGCATTGCCTATGTGCAGCGCGACGGCGGCCACATCCGTATGGATATTGTTGTCGGTGCCCTGCGGGGCCGGGCCATGTGGCTGTTTGAGCTGATCTCGGTCCTGCTGATCCTGCTGCTGATCCTGGCGCTGGTCTGGGGCAGCTGGTCGCATTTCCTGCGTTCCTTTGATTTTGCCGCCCCCTGGTGGAGCCGTGACAGCTCTATCGACATCGGCATTCCGATCTGGCCTGCGAAACTGCTGGCGCCGGTGGCCTTTGCGGTTTTGGGGCTGCGGCTGCTGCTGCAGATCTGGGGCTATGGCCGCGCACTGGTGCTGGGGCTGGAAACGCCTGTGGCGGTGCCGCTGGTGCTCAGCGCAGCGGAACAGGCGGCGGCAGAGGCGGATCAATTGGCAGGCCATGACACCAATGGCAGCGGGCAGGGGTAAGGCAGATGGAACCCATTGAAATCGGCCTGTGGGTCACCGGCGGCCTGCTGGCGATGGTTGTGCTGGGGATGCGGGTGGCCTTTGCCGCCGGTCTTGCGGGCCTTATCGGCCTGATCTGGATCTTCTGGGCCAAATTCGGCTATGATCCGGCGCGGTTTGGCAAGGCTCTGACCGTCTCGGTAAAGATCGCAGGCCAAGTGCCGCACTCCAAAGTGTCGTCACAGGCGCTGTCGCTGATCCCCACCTTCATCCTGATCGGCTATCTGGCCTATTATGCTGGCCTGACCCGCGCCTTGTTCGAGGCCGCCAAGCGCTGGATCGCCTGGCTGCCGGGCGGGTTGGCGGTCTCCACCGTGTTTGCCACCGCAGGCTTTGCTGCCGTGTCGGGTGCCAGCGTGGCGACCTCTGCCGTCTTTGCCCGTATTGCTATCCCCGAAATGCTGAAGATCGGCTATAACAAGCAATTCGCGGCCGGTGTTGTGGCCGCTGGCGGTACACTGGCCTCGCTGATCCCGCCTTCGGCAATCCTGGTGATTTACGCCATCATTGTCGAACAGGACGTGGGCAAGCTGCTGCTGGCAGGGTTTATTCCCGGCGCCTTCTCGGCGTTGGTTTATGGTCTCCTGATTGTCGGCATCGCAGTGATCTTCAAATCCGTCGGCCCGCCGGTCAGAGGCTTTACATGGGGCCAGCGCTTTGCCGCATTGCCCGGTGCGCTGCCGATCATCTTTGTCGTCGTGATCATCATCTGCTTTGTCTACAACCCCTTTGGCGGCGACGCCTGGGGCACACCGACCGAGGGCGGCGCGCTGGGGGCCTTTGTGGTGTTCTGCATGGCCGTCCTGAAGGGTATAAAATGGGCCGAGCTGAAGTCGGCACTGCTGGAAACGGCGAAGCTGACGGTGATGATCTTCACCATCATCTGGGGCGTGCTGATCTATGTGCGTTTCCTTGGCTTCGCGGACTTGCCGGGGGCGTTCTCCGACTGGATCACTGCGCTGGAGATGAGCCCGATGGTGATCCTGATCTGCATCCTGCTGGCCTATGCGGTGCTGGGCATGTTCATGGATGCCATCGGGATGCTGCTGCTGACGCTGCCGGTGGTTTATCCTGCCGTGATGGCGCTGAACGGCGGCGAGAGCGTGGCCGCCGCAGACAGCGCCTTTGGCATGAGCGGCACCATGTGCGCGATCTGGTTCGGCATCCTGGTGGTGAAGATGGCCGAATTCTGCCTGATCACCCCGCCGATCGGGCTGAATTGTTTTGTGGTGGCCGGCGTGCGCGATGATCTGAGCGTGCAGGATGTGTTCAAGGGCGTGACCCCGTTTTTCATTGCCGACGCCGTGACAATTGCGCTGCTGGTCGCCTTCCCGGGAATTGTTCTCTACCTGCCGTCCTTGGCGGGATAAGGACGGGCGCTCAGGACACACCGATACAGACCGGCTTGGCAGGCGGCGGCGCAGCGCCTGATTGTGCAGCCTTGCTTTCCCTGTTCCCGGACAGACTTTTTCTACAAGTTCTGTGACAGGTAGGCCAAGCGCGGTCTTGCGGTTTAGCACGGCAATGCGGATGTGAATTTTCGCAACCTGTCGCTGAATATCTCCCGCCATGACGGATTGGCCATGACAGATTTACTGAGCCGCTTGATGCAGTCGTCCAATCGGCGGGAGACGATCGCCCGGGTCGTTTTCCGGCCCGGCTCCTATCCCCGATGCGGCCTGCGGCGGTGATATCCGCGCCATCGCCGTCATAGGGCGCGGTCAAGGTATCGCGATGCATGTACCGCCTCGTTTCAGGTGAAGATTCCGGCGCCCGCGGGCTTCCAAGGTTTGGCACTTTTTTCGGGGCGGTATGACAGCATGGATGTCTCGCGCGGCGATTGCATCATGGTATTTGCGTGTGCCGCGCTGCCCGGCAGGCGATTCTTGCACTACCGGCAGGCGCGGCAGCCCGCTGGTCAGTGCAATAGGCACCTCATCCCGGCGGAATAAGTCCGTCCGTTTCAAACCCAGAGTTCGTCTTTTTTGATGCAATAAATATTGTCTAAGGAGCGGCATCAAACCGTGGCAGGTCCACAAAGGCAGCGATGTAGACTGTTGGTGCGATCAATGGCTTGCCATCTTGTGCGACAAGCAAGGAAGTGGCTGATCCAGTGCACAGGGCAAACTGCGGATCGTCATGGTGATTGTTCACATCTCCATGAAAAGGGAAATACGAAACAGTGGTGTCCTAACGTGAAAGGGCTGGCAAATGCCAACCCTTTGCTTTTGTTTCTAAAGCGGAGGAACTTCACATTCCGAGAGCCTAGCCTGTTAGAACGGGATCTCGTCGTCGTCGATGTTATGGGACGCGCCGCCGCCGAAATTGCCGCCGCCGCCACCACCGCTGCCGCCGCCTTGCTGGCCGCTGTCATAACCGCCGCCGTAACCGCCGCCCTGGCTGCCGCCGCCATAACCGCCGCCGCCGCCACCGTCTTGGCCGCCGCCGCCTTCACCGCGGCCGTCAAGCATGGTCAGGGTGGAGCCGAAGCCTTGCAGGACGATTTCGGTCGAATACCGGTCCTGACCGCTTTGGTCCTGCCATTTGCGGGTCTGCAGCTGGCCTTCGATATAGACCTTGGAGCCTTTGCGTAGATACTGCTCGGCAACGCGCACAAGACCTTCGCTGAAAATGGCCACAGAGTGCCACTCAGTCCGCTCGCGGCGTTCACCGGTGTTACGGTCTTTCCAGTTTTCCGAGGTAGCAATGCGCAGGTTGCAAACTTTACCGCCGTTCTGGAAGCTGCGCACCTCCGGGTCGCGGCCCAGATTGCCGATGAGCATGACTTTGTTAAGAGAGCCGGCCATAGGGTTCCGTCCTTTTATTCCTGAATGTCCTGTCCAGCACCGGTCCGGCGCGAATCCGTCCGGGCTGCTTGATTGGCACAGTACAGACCTGTGCAAGGTGAGGAAAGCAGCTCTCTGGGGATGATTTTGCAGGAGTTTGCGCTGCAATGATGACGGATTGCGCCGGTGTTGCTTTAAATTTCTTCTGTATTGGTTATATTTGCGCAAAGTGGGACAGTGTTGGGACAGCGGAAATGCGCAAAGCCGTTGCGGGGTTGGTGATTGCCATGGTCGGGGCAGGGCAGCCTGCCGCCGCCGATGTATTGAGCACCAAGAACCGGCGGGATTTGTTTTCCGCCCACACTAGGTTGCTGGATGGCCGCGCTGCCACCCAGTACAAGAACTCATCCCGGCTGCAGCCCAAGACATATCAGATCCCTTCAGCCGCGGGCACGCTGCCCTACAGCGGCAAGTACCGCGGCCAGTATCTGCAGCTGGCGCGGGACGCGGCGCGTCAGCACGGTGTGCCAGAAGATCTGTTCCTGCGCCTGGTGCAGCAGGAAAGCAATTGGAACCCGAACGCCAAATCGCACAAAGGCGCGTTGGGCCTGGCACAGCTGATGCCTGCAACCGCACGGGCGCTGGGGGTCAACCCCGCGGTTCCGCAGCAGAACCTGGAGGGCGGCGCGCGGTATCTGGCGCGGCAATTCCGCAAATTCGGGTCCTGGCGGCTGGCATTGGCGGCCTATAACGCGGGTCCGGACGCGGTGAAGAAATACGGAGGGGTGCCGCCCTATAAGGAAACCCAGAACTATGTAAAGAAGATCTGGGGCAGCTGACGCGCCGTTTCATTAACCTGTGGGTAAGTTCCCTTAATGCCCCGTTAACTCCGCGCTAGTGTCACGCATTTGCCTTAAATTTTTGTGAATCTTCCCTCAAGTTCTGGAGGGAATGACTTGTACACCAACAGCTTTGATGAGCGGATCAACCGGATTGACTGGCAGCCGAGCGCGGTCCCGACGCGTCAGATGATCGACAGTGTCCTGGCCAGCCGTCTGCCCCGGCAGCCGCGCAGTGCTGTGCTGAGCCTGGCCGGCGCCATTGTTGGTATTTTGATCGGCACCGGCCTCAAGGGAATGTCTTTGGCCGGATCTCCATGGGGTCCGGAAACCGGCCTTGCCGGAGCTTTCGGCGGCAGCCTGGCGCTGGCTGGTCTGGTCGCTTCGGTAACGGCTGCCCTGATGGCTGCGGCCAAAGGAAATCAGGCGCCGCGGCTGATGCAGTTCGCCTCGATGAACCTGCTGATGATCGTGGTGGTGCTGCTCAGCTGAACAAGACGGCCCCTGTGGGAGTGGGGGACGGAAGTGGAGCCCCATGTGGTGCTTTTTTAAGCAGCACATGGGGTTTGCTATAAGAGATGGTCGCAGGATTTTGGACCAGTGGCCAAGCTGTAGCGACTGACGAAGGAACGACCACAGTGGACGAAGCGGAAACGCTTTTCGGCAGAGTTCGAAGCCAAAGTTGCACTTTAAGCTATCCGTGAAGAATTGACGACGGTTGAACTGGCCAAAAAGTACGGCGTCCAAAGGCTTGGCGATCACCGCCCCAATCAGGTCTGGTGCACTGATGCAACCAGCATACCCATGCGCCGGGGCCTTTGTAAGGCCGCGGCAATGGGTTGGCACAGCCGCAAAGTGCTGATCTGGCGGTTATCCGGCACGATGAACGCCGGGTTCTGCATCGAGGCCTTGAAGGAAGCACTGGCCCGGCGCTGCCCGCCCGAGAAATTCAACTCTGATCAGGGCTCCCGGTTCCCCAGCTCAGATTTCACCAGCGTGCTGCGGGCTGCCAAGGTAAAGATCCCGGTGGATGGGCGCGGCCGTTGGATCGAAAATCGCCTGATCGGGCGGCTCTGGCGCCCGCTGAAGTACAAATGCGCCTACCTGAATGCCTTCGAGACCGGCTCGGAGGCCCGCATCGGGATCGGCGCCTGGATCAGATACTGCGCCGAAAAGCGCCCGCACTCATCAATATGGGCTGCTGACGCCGGGCGCGGCCTAAGATACGCCGCCTCAGAACCTGAATGACGCCGCCTGAATGACGCCGCCTGAATGAAACCAATGATATGGCTTAGCCAGGCGGAAAACTGGCCCAAAAACAGGGGCAACCTCTCATAGCAGACCAGCCAATCCGGAAATGGGCTGGTGACATCAGTTATGTTTGGACGGGGGGGCTGTATCTGGATGTGATCCTGGATTTGCATTTCCGCCGTTTCGTCGGTTGGACTGTGAACAATCGGATGAAGCGCGATCTGGCAATCCATACCCTGTACATGGCCATTGCCTTTCGTGCGCCACCAAAAGGCTGCATCTACCATTCGGATCGCGGCGTGCGAGGCGGATGCAAACGGTCGTCGCAACGGTTGATTGATATTTTATGACAGGACTTCTTCCAACTCCTCTGCGGGCGTTTTCCATCCGAGCGTTTTTCGAGGCCGGTTGTTCAGGGCGTATGCGACGGCATCAAGGGTGTTCTCATCATGTACACTGAGATCCGTGCTCTTGGGAAAGTACAGACGCAATAGGCCATTGGTGTTCTCGTTGCTGCCGCGCTGCCAGGGGCTTTGAGGATCACAGAAGAACACCTGGATGCCCGTATCTGTCTTCAGCTTCGCATGTTGTGCCGTCTCAGCCCCCTGGTCCCATGTGAGTGATTTGCACAAGCGGCTTGGAAGGCTCTGAATTGATTTGGCAATGGCACCTCGAACAGCCTCAGCACCGCGACCTGTAAGCGCGGGGCCGTTCTTTTTTGCGCGGAGCTGCACCATGGCCGGGCATCGGGGACAGATGCAGCAGGAGCGTGAACCGTGTTTTGCGTTCCACCAGAGTGCCGATCGCCGAGTTCTTCAGGCCGAGGATCAGATCGCCTTCCCAGTGACCCGGCACAGCGCGGTCTTCTGCTTCGGCGGGGCGTTCGCTGATCATGATCTGATCAGACACAAACGGTTTGCCTTTGCCCTTTCGCCGCGCGCGCGGGACATGTCGCGCCCGTCCGGAACGCAAGCAGGCAACCAACTCCCACCGCAGCGCACCACGGCCTTGAATGAACAAGGGATGATAGATGGCCTCATGGCTGATACGCATCATCGGGTCATCCGGAAAATCAAAAGGCAAACGGCGGGCGATCTGCTCAGGGCTCCAGGCCGTTGCCCATCTGCGATGTTGCCGGCGCACAGACCGTCTCTTCGTCCAAGACACGTCAGGACCGGCCACGATGTTCCCGTTTGGACCAGAGAGCTGACCTGAGAGCCGATCTTCAACATACTGCCGCAAGGCGTCGTTCTGCGCCAGTTTTGTTAGCTTTGGCCGGCGTGCCGCGCGATCTGCATGCCATTGCGCTGTTGCCGCGCGATATTCAAAGCCCCCTGAGCGTGTCGCTGCATTCCGCCGGAGTTCCCGGGAAACGGTCGAGGCGGATCGTCGAATCTTCCTTGCAATCGCACAGACACCGAAGCCTTGCGCTCTGTACAAGGCGATCTCTTCGCGCTCAGCAAAACACAGATACCGGCCGGAAAGCGGCTGAGATGCATTTGCAAACTTGGATGGCGGCATGCCTCCGGCCTCCCGAAACCAACGACTGCCAACTGGGGCAGACGCGCCAGCTTGCACGCCAGATTCCTTGCTGGAAACGCCTTGCTTGACGAGTTGCCAAAACATGACTTGCTGGGAACGCAGTGCCGCCCGTGGCCGTCCCGGTGAATGCAGTTCACCTCGTGTGCTGCGCTCTGATGCGCGTTTGCGGTTTGTCATCACAACCTCCAATTCGGAACCGTTGCAACGACCGTTTACATCCGCCCAGTACTGTTCGCACGACTACCAGATGCTGCTGCGCCGGCATGGCGTCAAAGTGTCCTCTCTCATGCATGTAAACATGCACCGCCGGGCAGTGGATGAGCGGTAAGGGAAACTGCTGCGACTGTGAATATGGTATTGCGGTTTGATGGCCTGACCCATACTACGATTGACTGCGTGTCATTGTGTTGACGTGTCGACCGTCAAGTCGCCCCGGTAACTGGCGGGATGTGCCCTTATAGGAGCTTGACGGGGACGCCCCATCACAGTCCTGTCCCCTCGGATCGGTGCCTGGCCATTCTGAGCAACGAGGGCACTATGAAGACCACTCATCCAGTAATCATCGGCGTTGACACTCACAAAGCACCCCATGTTGACGTCGCCATTGACAGGCAAGGCACCCGGGAGTGCCTCGTGGCGATCCCGGACACTTCGATCACGGGGCGCCGTGCGGCGCGTGAGCTGACGGCCCTGATCAGGCGCTGCGGAAAGTCCGGTATGAACGTCAGCAACAATTGAGCGGAGACTGTGCGGAATTTTGTGCCCTGGCGCCTTTTCTTACGCCAAAGGGAAACGTTCCTGGAACATGATGGCGAGCTGGCTTTTCACCGCATGCCATTTGCGCACTGAGCGCTTCCACTCCGCTGAGGCAGCATTCAGCACCAGATAGATCAATTTGGCCGCCGCCTCATCGCTGGCGAAATGGCCGCAGGTTCGGACCGCACGGCGGAATTTCGAGTTCAGCGCTTCAATCATTGCCCGGCAAGCGGTTTGCGAAGCAAATTTGCCGAGAGGGGCGTTGGTCGTGTAACTCAGCCTGCGCACCTCGGACGGATAGTCGAGGAATGGAATGACTTCGTTCCAGGCCCGCCGCCAGCTCGGCGCTATGGCCGGATAGCGCTTTGACAAATCGCTCGCTTCAAATTCGGTTAGCGCGGCTTCGGCCGCCGCGGCATCAACGGCCGTATAGACCGCCTTCAAAGCCGCGGCGACGGCCTTGCGGTCTTTGTAGCTGGCAAAGCTTTTGGAATGGCGCAGCAGATTGGCAATACAGGTCTGGACCTGGGTTCGGGGGAAGGCCGCCTCTCCTCTCGGCAGCGGATGGTCTGGGGGGAGCCCTTGGGGCCGTCTATTCCCCGCCAGTGGATTGCCTGCAAACCATGGGCGGGCATGATTGCGATCAGAATGTCCTGAACGTATGAGGAGGGTCAGGAAACGATCTGAGGGATCGTTTCCCTGACGATTGGGTTGCGCAGACCGCTCAGCACCTTGGCCCAGAATTTGGTCCCCTCATTGGCCTGGAACCACAAGCCCAGAACGTCCTGCGTGCCGTCCGGCAAGATTGCCAGGGCCACGAAGACCGCCTTGTTCGAGACCGCGCCGTCGCTGCGGATGTTGACCCGGATCGCATCCATGAACACCACCGGATAGCAGGACTCAAGCGGGCGGTTCTGCCAGGCCGTCACCTCCTGCATCACGGTGTCGGTGATGGCCGAAATCAGGCTGGGTGACGCTTCAAAGCCGTAGATCTCCTCGATGTGGCCTTGGATCTCCCGGGTCGTCATGCCGCGGACGGGCACGCTCCCTCGCGGGACATTGCTGCGCTGTGCCCTGCCTGGCAGTGGATGATCTTGGTGTCGCCCCCCGGAAAGCGGCACTTATACTTGGCGACCAGAACCGGGTCAAAAGTCCCGTTCCGGTCGTGCGGAAAGTCCAGAACTACCTTGCCGGCGTCCGTGGCCACAGTCTTCTGGCTGCTGCCCCTTTAGTGCATGTAAACATGCACTGCCGGGCAGTGATTGCGGCGATTGGCGGGCTGGTTCTGGCTTTCAGTCGGCTCCTGCGCCCGCTCTTCGCTCAGATGTTCGTCCAACTCGGTGCTCAGCGAACGTTCCGCAATCGCCTTAGTCCGTTCGGAAAGAATAACTTCCTTGCCGAAAAAGGTCTCCGGGCGAACGCCCTTCAATCAGCCGGTCCAACAGGTCTTTGTCTATGCGCAGCCGTGGGTCTCCTCAAAATTGAGCTATCACGCCAGGGCACAAAACTCAGGATGGTCCCATGGAGAGGAGCTGGCATCCAACGCCATCCTGCGTGGTGTTCCGAACAGCGGATCGAATTGCATA
>NZ_JAKFZM010000048.1:0-29339 GCF_021654205.1 Leisingera sp. MMG026
TACTCAGTTTCACCAGATCGCATCCGCGAAGCTTGCTATCAATTGCCACATTGAACAGCGCAAGATCGCGCAGGTTGCCCGCCAGTTCGAGCCGCGCGCGGATCGCCCAGACCTGTTTCGGCAACAGTGGTCGTTTCTGGCCGATGATCCGGCCCTTGTTCCAGGCTCTTCGTTTCGGGGTGACAGCGGGAAGTTGGACTCTTGGCATAGTTTGCCCTCCAATCCTCCCGCCAAACCCAGACATCAGCACAGCGCTGACGCCTCAGTTTACTGGTGGTTTGAATGACCGTTGTCAGGTTGTGTGTTCTTTGGGAAACGCCGCGGATGCATTGGGCCGGTCTGAGCCCAAACCACCGGGTGCTGCTCAATGCACGAAAGGTCAGAAATCGAGCAAAGTTGTCCTTGGCCGTGGCTGCGTCAGCCCAAGGGAATCTTCTTCGTTCGTTTGATCTTCTTCAGAGCGGCAACTAAAGAGCGGGCATTCGAGTTCAACGTTTCTTTACTGGCCGTTCAACCATCGACCCATTCTTGGGATGCAATATTTTTTTTGGCTCATCCCATTCGCAGCGCCAGGGCCTGCGACAGCACGCACATCAGTTCGAACATCAGTGACACTCCCAGCCATGCGGTACCGCCGGACTCGTCAAAGGGCGGCGACACTTCCACCAGATCGGCGCCGATCAAGGTGACGCCCGCCAGTTCGCGGATCACCTGCTGCGCCTGAAAGCTGTTGGGGCCGCCGATTTCCGGCGTACCGGTGCCGGGGGCATAGGTGGGATCGATAAAATCGATGTCATAGGTGCAATAGGCGGGCTGGCTGCCCAGAATGCTGCGCACCTCTGCCATCACCTCCTTGATGCCGCGGTCGAACAGCTCTTCCACGCGGATGATGCGGATGCCCTGCTCCAGGCCCCATTCGATGTCCTCAGTGTTATAGGCGGTGCCGCGGATACCGACCTGGACAAAGCGTTTCGGGTCAACCAGCCCTTCTTCCACCGCGCGGCGGAACGGGGTGCCGTGGGTGTATTTGCAGCCGCCGAAATAGCTGTCGAAGAGGTCAGTGTGGCTGTCGAACTGGACCAGCCCCAACGGGCCGCCCTGGGCCAGAGCGCGCAGGATCGGTAAGGTAATCAGGTGATCGCCGCCCGCGGTCATCGGGGTGATGCCCTGCTGTTTCAAGCCGGTGTAAAAGGCGGTGATGCGGTCCAGATTGTCCGGGATGTCCACCGGGTTGGGCGGCACGTCGCCCAGGTCGGCGCAGTTGACGGCGGCGAAGGGGCTGATGCCGGTGACCGGGTTCATCGCCCGGATCATGGTGGAGTAATCGCGCAGCTGCCGCGGCCCGTGGCGGGCGCCGGGGCGGTTGGTGGTGCCGCCATCCCAGGGCACTCCCACCAGCCCCATCTGCACGTCGCTGAAACGGGGGTGCTCTGGCGTCAGCAACGGCAGCCGCATGAAGGTGGGCACCCCGGCAAAGCGCGGAAGGTCCATGGCTGAGACCGGCTGAAAGAAGGTGTCGCCTGGCTGGGTCATGCTGTTGCTCCGTTCTTCACGTTTTCCGCAATCATCGAAATCATCTCGAACATGATGGCCGAGGCGGTCAGGGCGGTGATTTGGTTCGGGCTGTCCTTGGTCGGCATCATACAGACGATATCGCCGCCAACGATATTCATGCCGCGCGCGCTGTGAAGCAGCGCCACGGCTTCGTCGATATCAAACCCCTTTTCGCCCGGCTCCAGATTGGACACTGCCGGCGCAATCGCAGGGTCAAGGCAATCAAGGTCAAAGGTGATGTAGACCGGCTTGCCCGCCATCACTTCCCGGATCTGCGCGATCACGTCCTCCAGCCCGCGTTTGCGGAATTCCTTCATGGTGACGATGTTGTAGCCGTAGTCATAAGACGGCTGCAGCCAGTCGAGCGTGCGGGGATGGCCGCGCAGCCCAATCTGCATGGAACGATGCGGGTCTACCTTGCCCTGATCAGCCAGATAGGCGCCCCAATGAGCGGCGGATTTCTTGGCGCCCAGGAAGTGGTCGACTTTGGTGAAGACGTCCGTATGGGCATCGAAATGCAGGAAGCAGACCGGCTCGCCCTTGGTGATCTGGCCGCAGCCGATAGCCTGCACGATGCCGCCGGTGATCGAGTGGTCGCCACCGACAGAGACAGGCCGGGCGCCTGCGGCATCGACCTTCTGGTAGAAGCGGGTGATCTGCTCGATGCAGTCTTCGTTGTCATTGGCGCGCGGGAAAGGCACATCGCCGACATCGGTGATTTTGGCGGCTTCCCAGGGGTTCAGCTGGAATTCACCGTGCATCCGCCGCCCGACCGCCGAAACATTGCGCAGCGCCCGCGGGCCCAGATGCTGGTCGCGCTCGGTGGTGCCGTTGCCGGTGGAATGGGGCACGCCAACCAGGGCGATATCCTGGCCCTGCGGGCCTTCATTGGGGCAGCGGAACAGGGTGGGGATGCCCCACCAATAGAGGTTCTCCATCATGGATTTCAGGTGTTCGTCAGCCATGAGCAGTCTTTCGGGGTTAGAGGGAAAAGGGCCCCGATGCCAAAGTTGCGGCACCGGGGCAGTCCGGGACAGCCCGGGGGAGGGTTCAGTTTTCGCCGGATCTCCTGCGGTAGGCGCCCTGTGCGATACGGTCAATCACCATGGCGCAGAGAAGGATGGCGAGACCGCCCAGCAGACCCTGGCCCTTGGCCGCGTATTGCAGCGCTTCCAAGATCAGGGCGCCTAAGCCTTCGGCACCGATCAGCGAGGCGATCACCACCATCGACAGCGACATCAGGATGGTCTGATTGATGCCGGTCATGATCGAAGGCAGTGCCAGCGGCAGCTCGACATTGAGCAACAACTGGCGGCGCGAGCAACCGAATGCGACGGCGGCTTCCTTGGTCGTCTCTGGCACGCCGCGCATGCCCAAAGCGGTCAGGCGAATCACCGGCGGCATGGCAAAGATCAGCGTTGCCAGCACACCCGGCGGCTTGCCGGTGCCAAAGAAGGCGATGATCGGGATCAGGTAGACGAAAGCGGGCATGGTCTGCATGAAGTCCAGCACCGGTTCCGCGATGGCATAGGCACGTTTGGACTTACCGAACCAGATGCCCAGCGGAATGCCGATTGCCACACACAGAAAGGCGCCGGCACCAATCAGCGCCACAGTGATCATTGCCAGCTCCCACAGCCCCATGAAGGCGAGGTAAGCAAGTGAGGCAGCGGTAAAGATCGCCACCCGCGGCCCGGCCAAGCGCAGCGCCATGATGACGGTTACAAACATCACCACCGGCCAGGGGGTCTGAATCAGCAGCACCTCCAGCCCGTCCAGAACCCAGCGGATACCCGCGGTCACCCCGTCGAACACATTGCCAAAGTTGTTGGCCAGCCAGTCGAACCCGGCATCGCCTTTCTTGGACAGCGCGGCGAAGTATTCCCTGCCGACCGGGAATTCGGTGATCGGCAAGCGTTCCCCCAGCAGCCCGCCGGTGACGCTGGCCATCGCCTCATCCGGCTTGGCGACGGTGAAGCGCACGAGCGTCAGCGGCCAGATTGCCAGCAACCCGATGGCACCGAAGATCAGCCCGCTGCGGTTCATGCCTGACTGTGCCTTCTGACCCGAACGCCAGCGCAGATACTGTGCCTCAAATGCGGTGTTGGCATAGAAACCTTCAGCCAGCTTGATCGCAACCATCAGCGCGAGGCCGGTCAGAAGAATAGCGATTGCGGTGCTGTTGGCAGCATTGGCAGCCTCCAGCGCCTTGTCGGCGGCGGCGCGCAGGTTATCGGCAATCTTCAGCTTGGCAGCCGCGCCGGCGGCGTCCCCGGCGGCGGTCAGATCCGCGGCCTGGGCCTCGCGTTTGGCGATGTTGGTGAGCAGCCGCTCATAGCGGACCAGATGTTCGGCGCCCAGCTCCCCCCACAGGCCGCGGCCGATCTGCACGAGGGCAAACAGCTCCAGTACCAGGAACATCCAAAAGAAGCCCCAGGCGCCGCGCGCAGCCCCCCACAGCGGACCGCAGATAGCGGCCATGGCGTTCCAGGACCAGGCAAAGCCGGTCTTGCCCTGGATACGGGCAAATTCGCGGGCATAGTACGGCCCGTTTTCAACCGCGAACTCTTCGACACTGAGACCGCGTGATTCAAACAAAGTATCCTTCATGCCTTGCCTCCCTGAATGCCCTTCAGCAGCGTGGCGCGGTCGACGACGCCGATGTCGGCGCCATCGTCGCCGGTGATGACAATCACGTTCTCTGTTGAGGTCGCGATATCGATCAGCTGGTCCAGATCGGTGCCGTGATGCGCCCGCGGGCTTTCGTCGAAATCCACCGAGCGGGTAGGTGCGTATTCGCTGATCGGCACCATGATTGAATGGGCAAAGACCAGTTTCAGTTTCGAGATGCCCTCGACAAAGTCGCGCACGTAGTCGTCGGCAGGCTGGGTGACGATTTCTTCCGGCGTGCCGATCTGCACGATGCGGCCGTCCTTCATGATGGCGATGCGGTTGCCGATCCGAATCGCCTCATCCAGATCGTGGGTGATGAAGACGGTGGTTTTGTTCAGCTCAGCCGAGAGCTTCATGAACTGGTCCTGCAACTGGCGCCGGATAAGCGGATCGAGTGCCGAAAAGGGCTCGTCCATCAAAAGCACATCGGGATCCGACGCCAATGCCCGGGCCAGCCCGACCCGCTGCTGCATACCGCCTGACAGCTCACGCGGGAAACGGTCTTCGAAACCGGTGAGATTGACCTTGTCCAAACAGCGCTGGGAGACGTCCCAGCGGGTGGATTTCGGCTCGCCGCGCACCTGCAGCGGAAAGCCGACATTGTCGCGCACGGTGCGGTGCGGCAGCAGCGCCATATGCTGGAACACCATGCCGATGTTCATCGCCCGCATTTCGCGCAAGGCAGCGTCTGGCAGGGTCAGCATATCCCGGCCCATCACCGAGATATTGCCCGCAGTAGGCTCAATCAGCCGGTTCAGGTGGCGTACCATGGTGGATTTGCCGGAGCCCGACAGCCCCATCACGCAGAAGATCTCGCCGCGCTTCACCTCAAAGGACACATCGGCGATGCCGACCACACAGTTGAATTCCGCCAGCACTTCGGCCTTGCCCAGGCCGCGCTCACGGATCGCCGCCATCGCGGCATCGGCATTGTTGCCGAATATTTTCCACACGCCGTCCAGCGTGATCACATTGTCAGTCATCAGTTCAGTCTCCGGATGTCCCGGTTCGTTTGGCGGGCAGCGCTGCCGCCCGCCTGTGGCCCTTGGGTTCCGGCAGTTTACTGGAACCAGGAGTCCACCAGATCGGCGTTTTCATCGACCCATTTGCGGGCGAATTCAGCCGGATCCTGGCCATCCACCGACAGCGCATAGACCACCGCGTTCACCTGCTCCGTCGTCAGCCTCACCTTGCCCAGCATTTCCGCTGCTTCGGGCTGGCTGTCGGAGAGACCAGCGGCATAGAACACATGCAGCTTGGCTGCGTCCCAAGCTGAGCCCGCTTTGGAGTTCTCCAGCCAGTTTGGGTCATCGGTCGGCTGTTTTACGTCCCATTCACCGGCGTCGTAGGCGGGCTCGCTCAGCGGAACCAGATCATAGAGCGAGAACATGTGGTGCGGCGTATAGCAGTAAAAGACGATGTTCTGACCCTGCGCCACCGCGTTGTCGACCTGGGCCAGCGCCAGGGTTTCGTCCATTTCCATCAGGTTCATGGTTTCGGCGTAGCCATAGGATTTGGCGCGGATCTTTTCGACATTGGTCGAGGCCCAGCCTGCGCCGCCAATCCACATCTCGCCGCGTCCGTCGCCGTCTGTGTCAAAGTTGGCGGCCATGTCCGGATCGGTCAGATCGCTGAGCGCCAAAATTCCGGTACGCTCCTGAGTGTCTTTTGTGACGCAGATCTGCTGGTCGGACAGTACCGCGTTCGGGTTCAACGCCACGGTGCCCTTGCCGGAAACGAAGGTGTCATGGAGGTTTTGCTGATTGGGCAGCCAAACCTCCGGGTGCACATGCATAGCGCCGGAATCCATTGCCTCGAAGATGATCGGGTTTGTGCCGTTCTGCAGCTCCACCGAGAGGCCCAGATTGTCCTCCAGAGCTACCTTCAGGATGTGCGCAGTGCCACGGACAGAGGCCCAGTTCGGCACCCCGATCACTACATCCTGCGCCATGGCAGTGCTGCCGAGGGCGGCGGCCAATGTGGCGGCTGCCAGAGTCTTTGTCGTCTTCATGTTTCTTCTCCCATGTTGGTTGACCACTTTGTTTTTGATTGTGCGTCCGGCGCGTGATCAGGATGCCAGGACCATTTGTCTTGAAAGGGTCAGGGCGGCTTGCAACAGCACGTTGCAACCGGCCTCCAGGTGGTCAGGATCGGCCCATTCGGCTTCGTTATGGCTGAGCCCGTCGCGGCAGGGCACAAAAACCATCGCGGTGGGCACCTTGCGGGCGACTTGGCAGGCGTCATGGCCTGCGCCCGACACCATCCGGCGCCAGGGCAATCCGCTGTTCTTGGCCGCGGCTTCGATTACGCCGACACAGTTACCGTCGAACTTCACTGACGGGTTGTGCCAGATCATGTCCAGCACGACCTTTGCCTCTTGCTCCTCGGCGGCGGCGCGGCGGATGGCGTTGTCCATGCCGCTTAGAACCGCGTCGTCGGGATGGCGGACGTCGATGGTAAAGCGCACTTCGCCAGGGATGGTGTTGCGGGAATTGGGGCTGACGTGCACCTCACCCACGGTGCCGACGCCGTCGGGGCCATAGGCCAGGGCGATCCGCTGCACCTCCTGAACCAGCCGCGCCGCCGCCACCAGCGCATCGCTGCGCCCTTGCATCGGGGTGGAGCCGGAATGGGCATCACGCCCGGTGACGGTGACATCATACCAGCGCTGGCCCTGGCCGCCGGTGACCACACCTATCACCTCTTCATTGGCTTCCAGCACCGGGCCCTGCTCGATATGGCCTTCCAGAAAGGCGCCGAACTGGTGGGCGCCGCAGGGTTCGGAGCCTGCATAGCCGATCCGCTCCAGCTCATCGCCAAAGCTCAAGCCCTCGGCGTCTTCGCGGCTGAGGGCGAATTCCAGATCAAACAGCCCGGCATAGACGCCCGAGCACAGCATGGCGGGCGCAAAGCGGGCGCCTTCCTCGTTGGTCCAATTGACGATTTCGATCGGGGCATCGGTTTCCAACCCCAGATCGTTCAGCGTGCGAACCACCTCCAGGCCCGCCAGCACGCCATAGACACCGTCGAACTTGCCGCCATGCGGCTGGGTGTCCAGATGGCTGCCGATGGCGATGGGCAGGGCATCCGGGTCGCGGCCCTCGCGGCGGGCAAACATGTTGCCCAGCCGGTCGTAGGTAACGGTGCAGCCTGCGTCCTCGCACCAGCGGGTGAACAGTTTGCGCGCCTTCAGATCGCCGTCCGACAGCGTCAGCCGGCCGCAGCCGCCGCCCGGCAGGGCGTCAATCATGGCCATCTCCATGATGCTCTGCCACAGCCGGGCGCCGTTTATGCGGTGGTTGCTGCTCATGCGCTTTGCGGGGCGTCTTCGCGGCAGAGCGCCTGGCTCAGGCAATGGACGCCGCCGCCGCCCAGGGTGAACATCGACATGTCGGGGTCGTAGACCTCGAACCCAAGTGCGCGCATCTTGGCGTTCAGATCCTTGGCGCCGGCCATCGACAGCACCTTGCCGTCCCCCAGTGCAACCAGGTTCACGCCCAGGTTCTTGGCCTCGGCATAAGAGACGTCGACGATCTCGATGCCCCAGCCCTTGACGATGTCCACCAGCCAGGGTTCCATTGCGTCGATACAGGCCACTGCCAGTTTCTCCGCCAGCGGAACAATCAGCCCGTCCATATGCACAAATTCGCGGCTGATCGGGGCCACCACGGCCTCCCAGCCCTCGGCGCGGACAAACTCGGCGACCTGTTCGGAACCTTCTTTCTCGGAGCGCTCACCGCAATAGCCGATCAGCACCCGGCCCGGCTCGATGATGTTGAAGTCGCCGCCCTCGAAATGGCCCGCGGTGGCAAACTTCCAGATCGGGATATCGTTTTCCTGATAGAATTTGATCGCGGTGGCGTAATCCGCACGGCGGCATTTCAGCTGCATATGGCAGATCAGCGCGCCCCAGGGCGTCATGGCCGAGCTGTCGCGGGCAAAGAAATTGCGGTGCAGCACCTCGTCGCTGTCCAGATAGTGGCAGGTGACACCCGCTCCCTCTAAGACCGATACCATCTCCGAGTGCTGCTTCATCGCCAGCTGCAGATCGAACTGCACGCCGGTCTTATCGGCATTGGCCAGGGTGCGGCCGATCAAGGGGCCGGCCTCGACCCATTTGAAATACTCCGGCTTGCCCAGCAGAACATCCGTCAGCTTGGCATAGTCGTTGTTGATCCCCCAGCGCTTGGCCATTGCAGTGCTTGCATCCATGCTGCTCAACCTCCCCGTCATTACATGCTTGGCAAACAGGATTGGCCGGGTTTTGTTTTTATTAAACCACAAACTAAAGGACTTAACTTTTACGTTTTTACAAGTATGGTGAGCTCATGCTGCCACCCGCCCTTTCCAAAGCCGATTTGCACCTGCTCTACGTGTTCTGCACGGTGGTGAAGGCGCGCGGATTTTCGGCGGCGCAGATCACTTTGAATGTCTCAGCGTCGACCATATCGCGGCAGATTGCCGATCTAGAGACCCGGCTGGGCATGCGCCTGTGCCAGCGCGGCCGCAAGGGGTTCCGGCTGACCGACAAAGGCGAGATCGTCTATGCCGCCTCGCACAAGCTGTTTGCAGCGCTGGACCAGTTCGGCGAGACGGTGGACGGCACCCGCGGCAAGCTGGTGGGGCGGCTTTCGGTGGCGGCGATCGACAACTGGGTGTTCAACAACGAGGCGCCGATCATGGGTGCCTTGGGCGAATTCACCCGGATTGCGCCGCAGGTCGAGGTCGAAATGCATTCCCTGGCGCCGGATGACATTGAGATGGCGGTACAGGATGCGCTGATCGCACTGGGGGTTGGCGTGTTTCATAAGCACAAGCCCGGTTTGATCTATGAGACCTTGGGGTTCGAGCGGATCGGACTTTATTGCAGCCGCGGGCATCCGCTGTTCACGGCTGACACCCCTGCTCAGGTTGAGGATTTTCTGCCCCAGGCCAATTTCTGCAAGCGGGCCTATCTAAACGAAGACCTGGTGGCCCCGGTTTCGCGCGGGCTGCCCTCCAACGCCAGCGCGCATCAGATCGAAGGCATTGCCATGCTGGTCCTGACCGGCCGTTATATCGGCTACCTGCCGGAAAGCTTTGCCAATATCTGGGTGCGCGAAGGGCGGGTGCGCTCTGTGGGGGACGGCATGTTTGACCTGAAGTCCGAAATCAAGCTGGTGCGCAAGCGCGGCGTGGAGCCAAACCTTGTCGTGAAAACCTTCATCAAGCTTGTGAAGAAAAGCTGCGGGCCACTTAGACAAGAAAATTCACAAGTTAGTTGAGACACTAAAGACTTGGTCAAGGCGGTACTTCCTTCGGACGGCGGAGGTCAATTTGTTACCTAGCCGAAAGTCCACTCTTTAAAACCGAAACTGGCAGCTCGCTTTTGCAGAGAAGCCCCACTTCCCGTTTGAGGGGCCGTCAGCCGCAGTCGCAAAGCGGATGATCCTGCCGTTGGAGCGTGCGCAGCAAAAGGCAGCTTTGTCCGGCGACCCGTAAATCTGCCGTCTCAAGTTTTCTGCATGGTCGACGAACGGCCGGTCTTCCCGCTGCCCTGCGGCGCTGACATCCGAGCGCCTGCGGCAAATCTCGCGCTGCGCGCGCTCTCAGCAAAGAAATCCAAGGTACAGGTTGGGCTCTTTTGGCACCTTCGCTGCCTACCGCATGAACGTTCGTTTTCTGGGTTTGGGTCAGAAACCTGACAAGAAGGTCAGCTTTGCTTGGCATTCGACAATAGAAAAAGTGGCGGACCGAGGAGGATTCGAACCCCCGACCCCTTGATTCGTAGTCAAGTACTCTATCCAGCTGAGCTATCGGTCCACTGCGGCGGGGTGTAATCATAGCGCTGGAGAGTCGCAACCCCAAAACCCAAAATTAGTTTCCTCCAGCCTGCATATTCCCGTCAGCCTGCTTGCCACGGTCAAATCGTGCCGTCGCCCTTGGGCAGGCAGATCTCGAATGCCGTGCCGTCCGGGCTGGTTTCCTTCAGCACGACCGATCCGCCATGGCCGCGGGCCAGCTCGCCCGCAATGGCCAGGCCCAGCCCGGTGCCGCCCTTGCGGGCACCGCCCTGGAACGGGGTGAACAGATTGTCCTGCGCTTTTTTCGGCAAACCGGGGCCGGTGTCGGCAACGGTGATGTACCAGGCGTCCTCTTCCTCGCGCGCGCCGACCGTGATCCTGCCCGGCTTGCCGGTGGCGGTGATCGCCTGACGGGCGTTGCGCACCAGGTTCATGACTATGCGGAACAGCTGTTCGGAATCGGCGCGCAGCATCATCGGTTTGGGCACTGCATTGACGATCTCAACCAATGCGCTGTCCGCGGCCAGCAGCTCGCTTTCGGCAATATCCGCTGTGATTTCATGCAGGCAGACCACTGCAAAGGTGGGCGACGGCTCCTCGGCGCGCCCGAACGCCAGAGTTCCCTCGCACAGGGAGACCGCGCGGGTGATCGAGTTCACCAGTTTCGGCGCCAGCCGCCGCACCAGGGGGTCCTCGCTCATCTCGATCCGGTCGGTGAACAGCTGCGCCGAAGTCAGGATATTGCGCAGATCATGGCTCACCTTGGCGACCGCGCCGCCCAGCTGGGCCAGCCGCTCGCGCTGCTTCAGCGCGTGGGTCAGCTCGGTCTGCAGCTGCATCAGCGCCTCTTCTGCCTCGCGCAGCTCCACCACGCTGGAACTCGGGTGGATGATGCCGCGCGCATCCTCAGGCGCCGCCGCATAGCGCTGCATATAGCCGACGACGCTTTTGATCGGTTTCACCAGCACAATCCGCACCGCAACAAACAGCAAAAGCGCCGTAAAAACCGAGATCACCGCCGACAGAACCAGGATCCGCACCCCGTAATCGATCATCGCCATCCGTAAGGGCGCAGTTTCCATGGTGACTTCGATCAATATCCCCGCATCGCGCACCGGTGCGCCGATTACCCGGATAATCTCGTTTTCCGGCCGGGACAGCCGCAGCACCGCATCCCGGATCAGAGTCATTGCCCCGGCCATCCGCAGATCATAGGTGCCGGTGATCTGCTGCGGAATCGGCGAGGCCAGCATCAGCTGGCGGATCTCGTCGCGGCGCAGCACGACGTTATAGACACCTGCGTTCTCCAAAAGCTCCGCTTCCAGTTCCGTCGCCAGCATGTCATCAGCCAGCAGCGCCAGCGACGCGATCTGCGCCCGCTGCAACCGGTCGGCCAGAAAATCCTCGCGGAACCGCGCAATCGAGGGCACAAAGATCAGGATCTCGGCCAGCATTACGAAGACCGTGGTCAGGACCAGAAATCTGCCCGAAAGCGTGTTGAGCATCCCGCCGCCTTTACCTCAAGGTATCCAGCGCTGCACCACGCGCACAGCGCGTTTCACAAAACCGCTCTCAAACAGCCGCGGGGTGAAATAGGCCCCGGCAACCCGTTTGTTAATCTCGCTGATGGAGGGGTAAGGCGCAACCATGGCTGCAATCTGGCTCATTTTCAAACGGTTGGCCAGCGCCATCGACCACAGGCCGATCAATTCCCCCGCCTGATGGCCTGCGATGGTGGCGCCTACGGGACGGCCCTTGAAAACCATTACCTTGATGAAGCCTTTGGTCCTGCGTTCGGCAATGGCACGGTCGTTGTGATGGTAATCGAACCGTGCCACCTCCAGTTTGACACCGTAGATATCCCGCGCCTGCGCCTCGGTCAGGCCGACCTGTGCCAGTTCCGGATCGGTATAGGTGGCCCAGGGGATATGGCTGGTCTTGGCCTTGGACGGCAGGCCGAACAGGGCTGAGCGGATAATTATGCCTGCGTGATAGCCCGCCACATGGGTGAATTGCAGCCCGCCGGCCACATCGCCGATGGCATAGACACGTTTGTTGGTGGTCAGCAGACTGCCGTCCACCTTGATGCCGTTGCCTTTGGTTTCAATCCCGGCGGCAGCGAGGTTCAGCCGCTCCATATTGGCCTTGCGCCCCACCGCCATCAGCAGGTGGCTGCCCTTGAACAGGCTGCCGTCCCTGGCCTCCACCTCAACCGCGCCGGCCTGACCGCCGATGCGCGAGACCATGGCGCCCTCGGCGATCTCCACACCTTCTGCGCGCAAGCTGTCCAGCACCAGCGCTGCGGCCTCCGGATCATCTTTGCCCAGCGCCTTCAGCCCTTCGATCACAGTGACCTTGCAGCCCAGGCGCACATGCGCCTGCGCCATCTCCATGCCGATCGGGCCACCGCCGATGATCAACAGATGCTCCGGCTTCTCGCGCAGTTCAAACAGGGTCTCGTTGGTCTCGTAAGGCACTTTGTCCAGCCCTGGGATCGGCGGCACCAGCGGCGAAGACCCCGTGGCGATCACCACCCGCCGCGCAATGATCCGGTGCGGGCCTGCTTCGACCTCTGTTGGCGAAACAAAGCGGCCGAACTCGCGGATCACCCGCACGCCAAGGCCCTCGAATCGTTCCTGGCTGTCGACCGGGGCGATGGTATCAATCACCGCCTGCACATGATCCTTGGCCGCGGCATAATCCACCTGCGGGTGCTGATCCGGCACACCAAAGGCTTGGGTATGCGCCTGGGCGTGCGCCGCCTTGCCGCTGGCCAGCAGCGCCTTAGAGGGCACACAACCGTAGTTCAGGCAATCGCCGCCCATCTTGTGGCCTTCCAGCAGCACAACCGACGCCCCCATCTGGCTGGCACCGGCAGCCGCTGACAGCCCGCCCGACCCGGCGCCGATAATCAGGAGATCACATTCTATGCGGCTCATGTTCAGGTATCCTTGCTGTTCTTGCCACGCAGGGTGCCGCGGACGGATTTGACCAGGATCGGCATTGCCGCCAGCACGCACAGGCCCAGAATAGGCCCGATCACATGCGGCTCCCACAACAGGCTCAGATCCGGGTCTTCACCGCGGTCGAACACCGACCCGACCCCGACCCCGATCCAGGTAAATACAATGGCGCCCGGAATAATCCCCGCCGCCGTGGTCCACAGGAAGTTGCGGAACTTCACACCGACCAGCGCGGGCAGCAGGTTGGCGACAAAAAACGGCACCGCCGGAACCAGCCGCAACAGCAAGAGCACCTCGACCTCGTTCTCGCGCAGCGCCTGTTTCAGCATCTGCACCCGGCCTTCTGCCGCTTCCATCCTGGCGGTCAGCGCGGCGCCCAGCCCCCAGCGCGCCGCCAGAAAGATGCCCGCCGCACCGATGGTGGCCGAAATCACGTTGACCGCGGTGCCCGCCGCCAGTCCGAACAGGAACCCGCCAGTGACCGAGGCCACCGCCGCACCCGGCAGCGAAAACAGCACGATCACAATGTAGAGCCCCATGAACAGCGCCACGAGACCAAGGTAATTCTGATCCCGGAACGCCATCAGCGCCTCGCGGTTGTCGCGCAGCGTGTCAAAACTCAGGTAGTCCTTCAACGTCACCGCCCCGATCAGTGCCACCACCGCGACGGCAATCAACGGCAGATGGCGGGCCATGCCCGGCTTGGCCGCAGGCTGATCCTTTGGCTCGGAATCGGTCTTGGGTGTCTCGCTCATATCGCTCATACGTCCGTCTCTGTGGCAGTGCAGTGTAGCTACGTGTTAAATGGCCCGCAGGCGAGGGTGGGCAGCCCTGCCTCACGGCTGCTTGATCGCTTGCCCCCGGATTCGTGAGGTTTGTGGCAGAATCACTGCCCGGATGTTACATCCGCCCTGCCCGGAGGCTGTTCCGGTGCGGTTTTTGGCAGAAATGTTGCACGCCAGGGTTCCGCGCCGCCATGCTTACAGGGGTTTTCTCACCCTAAAAGGTGTTTTCTCACCTCGCAGGGTTTGACTTACCCGCCGTTCCCTCCTAAAGACCGGGCTTCGAGATAGACCCCCGGGAGGCGATTCCGCGCCCTGCCCGAAGATACAATGTGGAGACCGGAGCGATGAAACGCACCTATCAGCCTTCGAACCTGGTTCGTAAACGCCGCCACGGCTTCCGTGCGCGCATGGCCACCAAAGCTGGCCGCAAGATCCTGAACGCACGCCGCGCCCGCGGCCGGAAAGAACTGAGCGCATAAGCTCAGTTCCAGTTCTGACGGACATGACACCGCCGGAGGCCCCCAAGGACGGCACTGCTGCCCGCGGGGACACGCCTCCGGCGGTGTCCGTTTGCGCAGCTGATGCGCCAAAGATCGAGGTCATGGCCAAGCGCCGTGATTTCCTTGCCTGTGCCCGCCCGCCTGCCCGCAAGCAGGGCACCAAGGGCATGATGGTCCAGGGCCGCAACCGCCAGGATAATGGCGGCATCCGCATGGGGTTCACCTGTTCCAAAAAGGTCGGCAATGCCGTCGCCCGCAACCGCGCCAAGCGCCGGCTGCGCGAGGCTGCACGGATGATTCTCCCCGCGCATGGCCGCCCGGGATGGGATTACGTGCTGATCGGCCGCGCGATGGAGACCGCCCAGCGCCCGTTCGAGGAACTGAAGCGCGACCTGATTTATGCGCTGAAAAAGATCCACGGCCAGTAAGCCAGAAAAAACCAGGCGCCGCGCATGTCCGCGGGAAGTCCGTGCCACTATGGCTGCAGTTTCTCCGGCCGATAGGCCGGACAGCACCCGACCCTCCCCACGGGAGGGCGCTGCCCTCATTGCCATGCGGCGCAGCTCACCCTATCTAACCCGCATGACCCCGCTGGCCCATATCCTCGCCCTGCCTGTGCGCGCCTACCGGCTGCTGTTCAGCCCCTGGGTCGGCTTCAACTGCCGCTACCAGCCCACCTGCTCGGCCTACGCGCTGGAAGCGCTGGAAAAGCATGGCGCAATCAAGGGCGCCTGGCTTACTGCCCGCCGGATCGGGCGCTGCCATCCGCTTGGCGGTGACGGTTATGACCCGGTGCCCGGCAGCAAGGACTGAAGCCGGAACACCTTTTTTTCTTGGCAAAACGCACTTCCTCAGCTAGGGCGCGCCCATGCTTGATGATGATCTGGACGAAATCCACCCGCTGTTTGCCGGCGCCCCCTCGACCACCGAGTTCAAGAAACTCAGGAAGCGCATTGTGCGCTATGCCCGTGAGGCGATCGACCAATACGGCATGGTGGAGCGCCGCACGGACGGCAGCACGCCCAAGTGGCTGGTCTGCCTGTCGGGCGGCAAAGACAGCTATACCCTGCTGGCGGTTCTTTATGAGCTGAAGTGGCGCGGCCTGCTGCCGGTGGACCTGCTCGCCTGCAACCTGGATCAGGGCCAGCCCGGTTTTCCGGCCACGGTGCTGCCGGAGTTCCTCGAAAAGATGGGCGTGCCGCACCGGATCGAATATCAGGACACTTATTCCATCGTGATGGACAAGGTTCCGCAGGGCCGGACATTTTGCGCGCTCTGTTCGCGCCTGCGCCGCGGCAACCTGTACCGTATCGCGCGCGAAGAGGGCTGCTCCGCCGTGGTGCTCGGCCACCACCGGGACGACATTCTGGAAACCTTCTTCATGAATCTCTTTCACGGCGGCCGGCTCGCGACCATGCCGCCAAAACTGGTGAACGAGGAAGGCGACCTCTTTGTGTTCCGCCCGCTGGCCCATGTGGCCGAGGCCGATTGCGAAAAATTCGCCCGTTCCATGAACTATCCGATCATCCCCTGCGACCTGTGCGGCAGCCAGGACGGGCTGCAGCGTCAGCAGGTGAAACAGATCCTGGATCAGTGGGAATCAAACAGCCCGGGCCGCCGCCAGGTGATGTTCCGCGCATTGATGAATGCCCGGCCTTCGCACCTGCTGGATCCGAAACTGTTCGATTTTGCCGGTTTGGAACTGAAGAACCCGGATTCCGGGCCGGAAATACCGGATATTCCCAAGCTGCGTTAACTCCCGGGTTAGATCAGCACCCTAGTCTCATGCCGGAACGACTGGCTGCAGACGAAAGGTCTGAGAATGACAAACACAGGATCAGGTCTCCTGGCACGGCTCCGGCAAACCCTTGCCCCGGCACTTTTCGGGCCGCCTGTGCTCGCTTTCCTGCCTGCCCTGACCCTGGCCACCTATTGGCTCGGCGGCGAAACCGCATTGCTTTCGGTGGCACTTGGCCTGCCGGTGCTGATTGCCGTCGCCGGCGGGTTCAGCAAACTGGGCGGCGGCGGCGGCCTGCCGCGCGACAGTGTCACCGGCATGATGCTGCGCGACGGGTTCGAGCATGAGACCGCGCGCATCTATGACGAATGCGCGGAAACGGATCTGCGCTCCGCGGTCTTCATCCTGGAACTGGACGATTACAAAGAAATGGCGGACCGGCACGGGCTTGAGGCCGGCGACCGTATCGTTCAGCACTGCGGCACGCAGATCGCCTCGATCCTGCGCCAGCACGATACAATTGCCCGGATCGGCGACAGCCGCTTTGCCATCTGCCTGGCCCCGACCCTGCAGCTGGATCTGGAATTGTGCATCCAGCTGGCCGGCCGGATGCAGACCGCCGCCGAGGAACCTGTGCCGCTGGATGGCACCAACATCTACGTGACCTGCTCCATCGGCTTTTGCCAGCGCAACCGGGCTCCGGGTAAGACCGGGTCCGACTGGACCGGCGCCGCCGTGACGGCCCTGGCCGAGGCGCAAAGCAATGGCCCGGGCGGCATCCGCGCCTTTTCGGTGGATATGTCCGGGCGCGGCGGGACCCGTTCCAACCTGCGTGAAGAGGCTGCTTCGGCCCTGGAATCCGGTCAGATTCAGGCTTGGTTCCAGCCGCAGATCTGCACCGACACCGGCCGGGTTTCCGGGTTCGAGGCATTGGCCCGCTGGTCGCACCCGGTGCAGGGGCTGATCCCGCCCTCGACTTTCCTGCCCGCACTGGAGGAAGCCGGGCTGATGGACCGGCTGAGCCAGGTGATGCTTTACAATTCCCTGGTGGCGATCAAGGCCTGGGATGCCGCCGGCGTCCAGGTGCCTTGTGTCGGGGTGAACTTTGCCACTCAGGAACTGCGCAATCCCGGTCTTGCAGGGCGCATCAAATGGGAGCTTGAACGATTTGAGCTGCCGCCCAGCCGCCTGTGTGTGGAGATCCTGGAAACCGTGATGACCGATCAGCCCGACGACGTGATCACCCGCAACATCCTCGCCCTCAGCGAAATGGGCTGCCACATCGATCTGGATGATTTCGGCACCGGCCATGCCTCCATCGCCGCGGTGCGCCGCTTCAGCATCTCCCGCATCAAGATCGACCGCTCCTTTGTGATGAAAGCGGATCAGGATCCGGAACAGCAGAAACTGATCTCCGCGATCCTTACCATGGCCGAACGGCTGGAGCTGGAAACCCTGGCCGAAGGGGTCGAAACCGCAGGCGAACACGCACTGCTGGCGCAGCTGGGCTGCGGCCATGTGCAGGGCTTCGGCATCGGCCGCCCGATGCCGTTCGACCAGACGCTGGACTGGATCACGTCCCATGAAGCCAAATTGCAGGACACGCCTGCGATCGGCCGCCAGACCCCCTGAATACTCAATTCCATTGATTTTCTGCTGCGCCAGGGCCCTATGCCGCCCCGGCGCGCCGCGATTCTGCTTGACCTTTGCGGCCCACCTCTGTTGAACCCCACGTGTCCTTCCCTACACGAGGTGGCAGTCCCCAATGGACGATCAGAACAAAAATCTTATTCTCGCAACCGTACTCAGCTTTCTGGTGATCCTGGGGTGGTACACCTTTTTCCCGCCGCCAGAGCCGGAACAAGCGCCTGAAACCGCGGTCAGCGAATCCGCGCCCGCAGGCGATACCGCCCTGGCCCCCAGCGCCTCCGCAGACGCGGTGGCAGAGACCGCCGCGGAAGAGGCCGAAGCCCCCGATGCGCCGCGCGTTGCCATCGACACCGCGCGCCTGGCCGGCAGCATCTCGCTGCAGGGCGGCCGGATCGACGATCTGTCGCTGAAGGACTACCGCGAGAAGCTGGACGAGGGGTCTCCGATCGTCAAACTGCTGAAGCCCGTGGGCGACGCAGGTGCTTATTACGCGCTCTACGGCTGGGCGCCGGGTGCGGGCCTGTCGCTGGACGATGTGCCGGGTGCCAACACCATCTGGACCGCGCCGGCAGACGCCGCCCTGACCACCGACAGCCCCGTCACCCTGACCTGGGACAACGGCAAGGGCCTGACCTTCTCCCGCACCATCGCGGTGGATGAGGATTACATGTTCTCGGTCACCCAGTCGGTGGCCAATGCCTCCGGCGGCAGCGTCGCCCTGGCGCCCTACGGCACCCTGGCCCGCCATGGCCAGCCTGCGGACCTGAAGAACTTCTTCATCCTGCACGAAGGCCTGGTTGGAATGTCCGACGCCGAACTGGCCGAAACCGACTATGACGACATGGCCGACTTTGAGCCCGACCCGCGCGACGGCTCCCGGGCCGAGGTCAAACAGGTCGCAGAGAACGGCTGGATCGGTTTTACCGATCACTACTGGATGTCGACCCTGATCCCCGAACCAGGCCAGGCCTTCCGCTCAATCGCGAAATTCGACGAACGCCGCGAGATCTATCAGACCGACATCGTGCTGCCGACCATCACCGTGGCAGAGGGCCAGTCCTCTGAAGTTACCACCCAGCTGTTTGCCGGCGCCAAGGAATGGGAAGCCATCCGCGGCTATGAAAAGGGAGGCATCCAAGGCTTCCTGGATGTCATCGACTGGGGCTGGTTTTTCTTCCTGACCAAGCCGATGTTCTGGCTCTTGCACAATCTGAACGTGCTGATCGGCAACATGGGCTGGGCTATCATCGGCCTGACCGTGGTGATCAAGATCCTGGTGTTCCCGCTGGCCTATAAATCTTATGCCTCGATGGCCAAGATGAAAGAGCTTCAGCCGGAAATGGAGAAGCTTAAGGAGCGCACCGGCGACGACCGCCAGAAGATGCAAAAGGAGATGATGGAGCTTTACAAGCGGGAAAAAGTGAACCCCGCCGCGGGCTGCCTGCCGATCCTGATCCAGATCCCGATCTTCTTCTCGCTCTACAAGGTGATCTTCGTCACCCTGGAACTGCGCCACGCGCCCTTCTTCGGTCCCTTCCAGGACCTCAGCGCGCCGGATCCGACCTCGATCATGAACCTCTTTGGCCTGCTGCCCTTTGCCTCCCCGGCACCGGAAAGCATCATGGCGCTGGTCTTTATCGGCATCCTGCCGATCCTGCTCGGCATCTCGATGTGGCTGCAGCAGAAACTGAACCCGGCGCCCACCGACCCGACCCAGCAGATGATCTTTGCCTGGATGCCCTGGGTGTTCATGTTCATGCTCGGCGGCTTTGCCTCCGGCCTGGTGGTCTACTGGATTGCCAACAACACGATCACCTTCAGCCAGCAGTACCTGATCATGCGCAGCCACGGCTACAAGCCGGACGTGTTCGGCAACATCAAGTCGGGCTTCAAGAAGAAGCCGAAGGCTGACAGCTGATGACGCACCAAGTTACGGACATCTGGCGCCACCCGCTCAAATCCCACGGGCGTGAAGCGCTGGAAAATGTAACCCTGACCGCCGGGCAAACCATGCCCGGCGATCGCGTTTGGGCGGTGGCGCATGAAGTCTCCAAGGCGGACGGTTCCGAATGGGCGCCCTGCCAGAACTTCACCCGCGGCTCCAAGGCGCCCGGGCTGATGGCCATCAATGCCCGCCTGGACGATGCCAGCGGCCAGCTGACGCTGACTCACCCGCAGCGGCCTGACCTGACATTCGACCCGGAAAATCCTGCGGACCTGCAACGTTTCCTTGATTGGGAGAAGCCGCTGACCCCGGCGGACCGTGCCGCCTCTGCCCGGATCATCCGGGTGCCGGGCCGCGGCATGACCGATACCCCTTTCCCCTCGGTTACCCTGTGCAACCGGGCCTCTCACCGGGCTGTGGAACAGGCCATCGGTCATGACTTGTCGCCCAAGCGCTGGCGCGGCAACATCTGGTTCGATCTGGATGAGGCCTGGACCGAAAACGACTGGCTGGGCCGCGAAGTGCAGATCGGCGAGGCTGTTTTTGCGGTGCGTGAACGGGCGGTGCGCTGCCTGGCAACCACCGCCAATCCCGAAACCGGCGAACGCGACGCCGATACGCTCAAGACCCTGAAAGACAACTGGGGCCACCAGGATTTCTCTGTTTACGCCGAAGTGGTGCGCAGCGGTGAGATCCGTCTTGGCGACGCGGTAAAGGTGCTGTGATGCAAATGCAATTCTCCCTGGCCGAGGCGCCGGATGACATCTCTGCCGAAAAAGGCCGCAAGCTGTTTGCGGGCGAGACCGAGTTCCTGAAAGGCGTGGTTGCGATGAACGGCCTGCCCGATGCCGACCGGCTGGAGGTCTGCTTTGCCGGCCGTTCCAACGTCGGCAAGTCGAGCCTGATCAACGCGCTGACCGGAACCAAGGGCATCGCGCGGGCCTCCAATACTCCGGGCCGCACGCAAGAAATCAACTTCTTCACTCAAGGCCCCGAGCTGTATCTGGTCGACCTGCCCGGCTATGGCTATGCCAACGCGCCGCTGAAAGTGGTGGAGCAGTGGCAGAAGCTCTTGAAACGCTACCTGTCAGGCCGCCAGAATCTGCGCCGCGCTTTTGTGCTGATTGACAGCCGCCACGGGATCAAGGCGGTGGACGCCGAGATCATGAAGCTGCTGGACAGCTCTGCCGTTACCTTCCAATGCGTCATGACCAAGGCCGACAAGGTCAAGGAAACGGACCGCGCCAAGGTGCTGGAGCAGGTGAAGGACGCCTTGTCCAAACACCCCGCCGCTTACCCTGAGATCGTCCTGACCTCGTCCGAGAAGGGCGACGGCATCGCCACTCTGCGCTCGATCATCGCCGGGCTGTAACCGCATGCTGCGCTGCTTGTCCTCCTTTCTGGTTGTGATCGCCCTGGCCGTTGCCGGGCTGATCCCGGCCGGCTGGATGCCAAGCACCGCACAGGACGGCAAGGTGCTGCTGGTGATCTGCACCACCGATGGCGTGCAGGAGGCCTGGGTCGATCCGGGTGATGATGGTTCACATGATCCTGCTGAACCAATGGACGACCGCAGCTGCCCCTTCTCCGGGTTTACCACGGCGGCTTTGCTGCCGGACGGCACGCTGCACCTCAGCCTTGATGCACCGCTGGCCGACCGCTGGTCACGCGAGGTGTTCACTCATCACAGCGCCGGTTTCCACTGGCGCTACGACGCCCGCGGCCCGCCCGCCGCGGCCTAGGGTCAGCCCCCTTTCATCCAGCCACCGGCACTGGCTGAGCGCACAGGTCCCCCCTGCCCGCCGCCTGACAGCCGCGCCGCCTGTCTGCTTTGCTGCATTGGATCAACGCCCGGCCCGTTCTCCCGTGCAGCAATGTCTGGACCTGGCCGGATCAATGGGTCCTGACCCTTTCATCCCCCCCCAATATACCTGCCGGCACATCTGTGCCCGGCGCCCTGACATGGAGAGTCCCATGGCGACCAGCCAACCGCAATCCGCGGGCCAATCGCGCCCGCTGTCCGAGAAATTCTACTTCGCCGCCTGGCGCTGGCACTTCTACGCCGGCCTGTTTGTGGTGCCGTTCCTGATCATGCTGGCTGTCACTGGCCTGATGATGATGTTCATCACCCAGTTCGACGGCCGCGACGGCGAGACCATCACCGTTACCCAGGGCACGGCTGAACTCAGCATCGCTGATCAATCCGCCGCCGTGCTGGCCGCCCAGCCCGGCACCATTGCCGAATGGATCGGCCCCAAGGCGCCGGATCTGGCCGCCGTTTTCCGCGTCAAAACCGAGGCTGGCCAGCGTCTGGTGGCACTGAACCAGTACACTGGCGAAGTGATCGAGACATGGGACCGCCGCGCAGGCTGGTATGATCTGGCCGACAACGTCCATTCGACCCTGTTGATCGGCGACACCGGCGACCGGCTGATCGAGATCGCCGCGGGCCTTGGCATCGTGCTGGTGCTCACCGGGCTGTACCTGTGGTGGCCGCGCGGCAATGCCGCCAGTGCCTTTGTCCCTAATTTCCGCGCCAAGGGCCGCGCCCTGTGGAAGAACCTGCACGCGGTCACCGGCTTCTGGATGTCAGCGCTGCTGGTCATCTTCCTGATCTCCGGCCTGTCGTGGACCGGCATCTGGGGCGGCCAGATGATGCAGGCCTGGAGCACCTTTCCGGCAGCCAAATGGGACAACGTGCCCCTTTCCGACGACATCCACGCCAGCATGAACCACGGCGCCACCAATGATGTGCCCTGGGCGCTGGAGCAGACCCCGATGCCTGCTTCCGGCTCTGAGGCCGGGATTACCGGCATTTCCGAAGGCCAGCCTGTAGACGCAGGCAACATTATCGCCCTAGGCCGCGCTTTGGGGATGGAGGGCCGCTTCCGCTTGGCCTATCCCGGCGGCGGAAATGGCGTCTGGACCATCAACCGCGACAGCATGAGCGGCGACGGCGACGATCCTTTCATCGACCGCACCATTCATATTGACCAGTACAGCGGCAAGGTTCTCGCTGACGTGAAATACGAGGACTACTCGCTCGCGGGCAAGGCAATGGCCGTCAGCATCCCCTTCCACATGGGGCTGATGGGCACCTGGAGCTTCGTGCTGAACGTGGTGTTCTGCCTGGCAGTGATTTTTGTCTGCGTCTCCGGCCTGGTAATGTGGATGAAACGCCGCCCCGCAGGTGCCAGCCGCCTGGCCGCACCGCCGGAACCGGCAGAGATGCCGTTCTGGAAGGGGGCTGCGCTGATTGCCGTGCTGGTCTCGCTGGCCTTCCCGCTGACCGGCCTGCTGCTGCTGGCGGTGCTGGCGATTGACGTGCTGCTGCTGGGCAACCTGCCGGTGCTGAAACGCGCGGTAAGCTGACAGAGCGCCGCCCGGCCTTAAGGCCGGGCGGTGTGCCCGCAATCAAACGTGCTGCGCGCCGTTCACCTCAATCTCGGCGCCGGAGATGTAGGAACTCCCTTCCGAGCACAGGAAATAGATCGCCGAGGCCACCTCCTCGGGCTGGCCCAGCCGCTGCATCGGCAGCTTCTCGACAATCTTGTCGGTGCCTGGCGACAGGATCGCGGTTTCCACCTCGCCCGGTGCAATGGCATTGACCCGCACCCCCAAGGGGCCGAAGTCATGCGCCATCTCCCGCGTCAGCGCCGCCAGTGCCGCCTTGGAGGTGGCATAGGCGGCCCCGGCAAAGGGGTGCACCCGGCTGCCCGCAATAGAGGTCACATTGACGACGGACCCTTTGGCGGCTGCCAGTTCCTCCTTCAACCCCCGCGCCAGCACAACCGAGCTGAAGAAATTCACGTGAAATACTTTGCCCCAATCCATCAGATCAGTATCCAGCGTGCTGAGCCGCTCGCCGTCCGGCCCTTTCGGCGAGATCCCGGCATTGTTGACCAGCGCGTCCAAGCGGCCGTCCAGCAGGTCCTGGATCTGGCCCACCGCGTTGATCGTGTCCGACGGGTCTGACAGGTCCAATTGCACATGGTTTTCCTGGCCGCCGCCCCAAGGGCATTCCGCCGGGAACGGATGCCGCGAGCAGGTGATAACCCGCCAGCCTTCGCGGTTGAAGCGGCGCACCGTCGCATGGCCGATACCGCGGCTGGCGCCGGTCAATAGCAAGGTCTTCTGACGCATCTGTTGATCCTCACAGGAGATTTCCAGGCTGAGCCTACCACCGGCACAGGCAACCGCAATGGCCTCCCGCCTGCGGCGGCGCCCGGCGTGCCGCACGCAACGCTTGGCAGCGGCCCCGGAACCGCCTAAACCCTTCTGTCAAAGGAATGATGACAGCGATGAAGACACAAAACATGAACCGCGACTGGATTGCCACTGCCGAGACCCTCTCAAGCGCCCTGCCCTATCTGCAGCGCTATGACGGGGCCATTGTTGTCATCAAGCTGGGCGGTCACGCCATGGGCAGCGACGAGGCGATGGAGACCTTTGCCCGCGATATCGTGCTGATGCGCCAAGTGGGGGTGAACCCTGTGATCGTCCACGGCGGCGGACCGATGATCAATGCGATGCTGGAAAAGCTGCAGATCCAGTCTGAGTTCGTCAACGGCAAGCGGGTCACCGATGCCGCCACCATGGAGGTGGTGGAGATGGTTTTGTCCGGCGTCGTCAACAAGCGTATCGTGCAGGCGATCAACCGGCAGGGCGGCCGTGCCGTTGGCTTGTCGGGCAAGGACGCCAATCTGATAACCTGCGATCAGGCCGACCCGGATCTGGGCTTTGTCGGCGCGCCGTCCGAATTGGACCCCAAGGTGCTGTACGGTCTGTTTGAAAAAGACATGATCCCGGTGATCGCCCCGATCGGTGCGGGCCGGGAAGGCGAGACCTTCAACATCAATGGCGACACCGCTGCCGGGGCCATCGCCAAGGCGCTGCAGGCTGACCGGCTGCTGCTGCTGACCGATGTGGCGGGCGTCAAAAACGGCGACGGCGAGGTGGTCACCGAGCTGAAGGCCGCGGATGTCGACGCAATGACCGCCAGCGGCGTGATTGCCGGCGGGATGATCCCCAAGACCGAAACCGCGCTGGATGCGGTGCGCAACGGCGTGCGCGCCTGCACCATCGTCGACGGGCGGGTTCAGAATTCGGTGCTGCTGGAGCTATTCACCGATCACGGCGCCGGCTCGATGATCCGCGCCTGACGCAGGTGGAAGGAGGGTATGAGGGGCGCTGCCCCTCTTGGCCCTTGGGCCAATTCACCCTGGGGTATTTTCGGTATTAGGTAGCAAACGCACCACTCAGATTTCAGGTGTGTTGACCGAGATTTCTGTGATCCTGCGTAGCACAAGTAGCCTTAAAGAGCACATGTCCGCCTCAATTTCAGTGGAATGTGAATTAGGATAACATATTGTTTTTAAATGATATTCATCACCCTCAATCTTGCCGAGGAGTTGATCGATACAGGC
Organism: Leisingera sp. MMG026; assembly: GCF_021654205.1. Classification (NCBI taxonomy): domain Bacteria; kingdom Pseudomonadati; phylum Pseudomonadota; class Alphaproteobacteria; order Rhodobacterales; family Roseobacteraceae; genus Leisingera; species Leisingera sp. MMG026. The sequence goes on from NZ_JAKFZM010000048.1 coordinate 25,018, forward strand.
ATTGAGGTTACCATTCGAACTAAGAGGAGGTTCGAAATGGATGATCTTCGATTGATCGCGCGCAGACGGGAAGAGCTCGTATCTCTAAAAGACGAGTTACGAGAGGATATTGCCCGATGTGAAGAAATCATCCACGTCCATGACGCCGAGTTATCCAAACTTGAACTAGTAGAAACAGTTCTTTTGGACCTTCGGGGTGCAAGGCCTGCGAAGAAGCAACCGCGTATCCCAATTGCTTCGCAAGACTCTAAACAGTCGAAAACGGTGGTACCAAGAAAACGCTCGGTCGCCAGCTTGATTATTGAGGTGCTCGAACGGGAAGGGTGCGCGATGAGGCCGGTCGAAATAGACCGCTTCGTACGGAAGCTTGTTGAGTATCCAATGCACAAAAAACATGTTGGCAAGGAATGCTGTCGGCTCTTTGACCAAGGCAGGTTGATCAAGGACGAGTTTACGAAGGAGTACAGCTTGCCACCAAATTGGGACGACAACCGAAATCCGACTTCCACGTCGTCGTCCCAACTTTCTGACATCCCAGCGAAAGGCCGTGAAGCCGTGCCGGGAGGTGAAGCATAACCTGCTGACGCAAGCAATGCATGGATGGGGGCGGTCCATCTGGTGATGGCGGGCCACGTTGCAATGTCCCCGGTGGGGTTCAATTCCCCCCGCCTCCTCAGTGTTTCAACGATACTAGGTCGGCTCTGACCGGTCAACGTTTCCGGTTTCGGAGGCGAAGGCACCTGCTTGCGTAAGCTTCAACACAAATCCTGATGGTGAGGTACACATGCAAAATTTCCTATTATCGCCAGAAGCCCGCGACCTGCCCCCAATCGAAGTTGCCACTATGAGCGAAGCGCAGGCCTATGATATGTTTTGCAAAATTCGTTGGGCCAGAACCAACGGTAAGCCGATCTGCCCACGGTGTTCGAGCCGGGAATACTATCCGCTGACGCGAAGGCGGAAGTTCAAATGCAAGCACTGCCATCACCAATTTAGCGTTACAAGCGGTTCTTTATTTGCCGGTCGCAAGCTCGCATTTAGGGTTCTCCTGTATGCAATCTCTCTGTTCGTCGGCGCGGGAAAAGGTTATTCAGCGATCCAACTTTCCCACGGAATTGGCGTCCAATACAAAACAGCCTTCGTGCTGCTGCACAAAATCCGGGAGGCTTTATCTGATTTTCAAAGCTCAGTTGAAGAGCTTGTGGATGAGGTCGAAGTCGATGGAGCATATTTCGGTGGATACGTAAAGCCGAAGAACGAGCGAAAGCGTCGTTTAGACCGAAGGCGCAAGCAATACACCTCTGGCAAAAGGCTGGTGGTCGCTGTCGCTAGAGAACGGAGCGGTCGCACTTTCGCGACGGTGGCCAAACGCGAAGCAGATGCTGTGCTTTCAATTATGAGCAAAGTTCATGGTGATGCCACTGTCTTTGCAGATGAAGCGGCGGCTTGGGACGATTTTCACATCTGGTTCCTTACCTATCGGATCAACCATGCTGTGTCTTATGCCGACGACGGGACTTCAACAAACCAAGCCGAGTCATTCTTTTCGAGAATTCGAAGAGCGGAGATTGGTATCTACCATCACATCGCCGGAGCGTACCTTTCAGCGTACGCTGGAGAGCTTGCATGGCGAGAGGATAACCGAAGAGTTGGAAGTCGATCCCGGTTGGAATTTGCGCTAAGCCTCGCCCTTTTGCACCCAGTGAGCCGAACTTGGAAAGGCTACTGGCAGAGGCGATCCGCAGTGTAGCTGAGTTGTTCCTGGGCCGCGTTAGCGGCATTGCCCTCACGGGCTGCTGGTCGATCTGACGGTAAGGCTCTTGTGAACATACAAGAGATGCGGAACCTCAAGCCCAACGACACGTACGAAATAGACAGCATTCAAATGGTTCTTGTCCGATCAACGCTTTGCTGCCTGACTGACCTAGAAGAAGTCGCCGATGACAGTATCGATTTTGCGCTCTTCAAGCGAATGTTGTTCAACTCATACTGCGGTACAGCATTCAAGCCAAAGGCAGCGACCAAGAAGTGCAACATTTCAGGACTTGCACTGTGTTCGCTTTTTGTTCACATTGTCTGTGCGGCATTTGTCTCTACCATCGCGGGAAACTATCAGCCTTTAACGGTAGGCAAATGGGCAAGCATTTTTTTGAAGAGCGTCGTGACCAGTCTCAAGTCAAGGCACGAATTGTACAGAAGTACTTCGATGCGTGGTCGAACATCGTAGTGGGAGCGACAAAAAGATTCGGAGGGGGTAAAATCGCCTACATTGACCTATATGCTGGGCCGGGCAGGTACAAGGATGGCGCGGCCTCAACTCCATTGCTGGTCATCGAGAAAGCGATTCAGAACGACCGCATCAGGGACAGCTTCATTGCGTACCTGAATGACATGGACAAAGATAAATCTCAGACCTTGGCGAAAGAGATTGCCAAGCTTCCCGGTGTCGAAACACTGAAAAATCAGCCGGTTATCGGCAATGATGAAATTGGTCAGGACGCTGAGAAGTACTTCTCCGAGACCGCCATCATCCCTTCTTTCACTTTCTTTGATCCCTTCGGGTACAAAGGGCTATCACTCAAGCTTGTGAACGGAGTTATTAAAGACTGGGGATGTGACTGTGTTTTCTTCTTTAACTACAACCGGATCAACGCGGGCCTGACCAACCCCCTTGTGAAAAGCCATATGGATGCGCTGTTCGGTGAAGAACGCGCCGATGCCTTGCGCCTGAAAGTTTCGGGTGCCAATCCGGCAATGCGGCAAGAGATGGTACTCGAAGAACTGTCTCAAGCTCTGAAGGAGATGGGGGGAAAGTTTGTACTTCCCTTCCGCTTCAAAAACGAAAATGGGAAGCTCACGCACCACCTTGTGTTCGTCTCCAAGAGCTTTAAGGGCTATAAAGTTATGAAAGACATCATGGCGAAGGAAAGCTCTTCCTCTGAGCAGGGCGTGGCTTCCTTCGCCTACTCGCCCGCAGATGAAACAATGCCTTTGCTTTATGGTCTGTCCCAGCCATTGGAGGAATTGGAGGCGGACTTGTCGACAAGCTATCGAGGGGAGAAGATTCTTTTCGACAAGCTCTTTGAGGAACACAGTGTCGACCGCCCCTTCCTTGAGCGGCACTACAAAGACGTACTTATGAAGCTGGAGGACAGCGGCAAAATTCAGGTCATTGACCCGAAGAAGAAGAAGCGGCGCAAAGGGACGCTCGCCAACCGGCTCATCGTTCACTTCCCAAGTTAGGAAAACTCATGGCTACTAACTCTCGCATCGAATGGACAGAAGCGACATGGAATCCTGTGGCGGGATGCAGCATCATCTCGCCCGGCTGTACCAATTGTTACGCCATGAGGATGGCTGAGAGACTAGAGTTGATGGGACAACCCAAATACACTGGGCTGACACGTCGGTCAGGTGGGCGACCTAAGTGGAACGGGCATGTTCATATCGATCAAGCTTCACTGAATACCCCCTACCAGTGGAAGCAAGGGAAAATGATCTTTGTGAACTCCATGTCCGACTTGTTCCAAGATGGTGTGCCGTTGGATTTCGTTGAGCAAGTATTTAATGTCATGGCGGACTGTTCTCACCATGTGTTTCAAATCCTGACCAAGCGTTCCTCCAACCTCTTAAAGTGGTCAAGCCAACTTGTTTGGCCGGAGAATGTTTGGATGGGAGTAAGTGTTGAAAACGCTGAGTATAAGTACCGCATCCAAAACTTGAGAAAGACGGGCGCGAAGACCAAGTTCATCAGCTTTGAACCTCTACTAGGTGATGTGGGAGATTTGGATCTGAGCAATATTGATTGGGCTATCGCAGGTGGAGAGAGTGGCCCAAGCGCTCGGTTTATGGACCCTGATTGGGTTCGTTCAATTCGGGACCAATGCGTCAGTTCCGAAGTCGCCTTCCATTTCAAGCAGTGGGGCGGTGTCAACAAGAAACGTACTGGGCGCATCTTGGATGGCCGGACATGGGACGAGTTCCCAGATAAAAAGGCAGCATAGCGGACGGAAGAGTTTCCAGCCTTTTCCCCTAACCTTAGGAAACGAAACAATTCTGCCCAAATGTGTGGCCATTATAAGGTAGTGGCCCGCTCTGGAAACGTTGGCATGCATCCTATTCATGCTACCAGCCAATGTGCCATACCCAGCACTTTTTAAAGGGCCAAAAATGCAACTCCTCACAACTAAGAACGTTTATGATGTCGAAAATGATGAGAGCCACCCGGACTTTCTCAAGCTGGTACAGGCGCCGCCCGAGGGGGTAGTGATCCATGATGGTAATGCGGGCTTGGGTGCCGATTGGCCTGCGGGCGTTTGGAC
>NZ_JAKFZM010000049.1:0-29242 GCF_021654205.1 Leisingera sp. MMG026
CCCGGCCGTGGTGACTTCCGGTTCAAGCACACGGAGAGATGCGCGTTTGGCGTCCAACTCATGCACCAGATTCAGCACATCGCGGGTGGAACGGCCGAGGCGATCCAGACGATGAACAACCAACTCATCGCCTTCCCGTAGGAATTCCATCATGGTTGCCAATTCGGATCGGTTGTCGCGAGACGCACCAGAGACCGTTTCTGATCGGATGATCTCACAGCCCGCTGTCTTCAGCATGGTTTTCTGGACATGGAGATCCTGGCTCGATGAACTGACACGGGCGTATCCGATACGGGGCATGGCAATCTGTCACATTAGGGTGGTTACCACTCTGATACCGTAACTAATGTGTGGTTGACCACTCATTTGTGACGTTTCGACCTGTCACCTACGCCTGTTACCTTTTGGTGCACCCTTTTGTTACATAAGTTTCATGCGGCCATCGCGCCGAAATCAATCCGCTGGTCCAGATCAACATCGAACCGGCCATAGGGATTGATATGAGCATAGATCAGCGGGGAAAGACCATTATAGTCCCGATCCGTCAGCCGGGTGGCCCATATCGGTTCCGCCAGAACCGATTGCATCATGCGGGTGTTTACATAGACCAGTGAGGCTTGAAGCAAGTGCAATGCATGAGCCGAGATTTCCTGATCAGCAATCCGGTTGCTGGAAATCTCGCCACCTTTGCCGAAGAACACAAAACCATTGGCGCTGTTCCAATTCTCGACCACGTTCAATCCTTCATGGATTTCCCGGCGGAAGGCTTCAGAGCGCAGATAGCGGCACAGAAATATCGTCTTGATGGCGCGGCCAAGTTCCACCAGCGCCTTGTAGGTCGGGTGCATTACGTCGGCACGTGCAAACCGTCGCAGAATAGCTTCAGGGTCAGCTGTCCCGTGCTTCATGGCGGCCGCGTATTTGACCATTTCATCATACTGCTGCTCAATCTCACCCCAATCGACGACACTCGACAAAATTGGCAGAAGGTTTGGCAACTGACTACGCATTCCTGCACTCGGGAGGATCAGTTTCTGTCGCGCAATGGCTTTCAGTCGCGGGGCCAGGTCAAAGCCAAGAAGATGACAGAAGGCAAATCCAACCGTGCTCTGACCATGGCTGTCCACATACTGCCTCTGAATCTCCATATCCGTACAGTGTCGCAAGACGCCTTCAATCATGGCCGCCACTTCCGAGGATGAACACCGCTTCAGCTGGGAGTAGACACAGGTTGCCTGACGCTCGACATGCCAGTAGATCATGACACCCCGCCCGCCGTACCGGGCGTGCCATTCCGTCATCAAGTTCCGGTCCCAGGCCCCGAATTTGGTGGAATCTGCCGCGCAGGCAGTTCCTGCATCACCCCATACCGCCGGATTCCGAACCGCCAAAGTGGCATCCGCGACTTTTGCCGCCGCAGCCCGAAGAGAGGCCGCATCGATATACCGGCGGCGAATGTGCAGCAGCTCATCATAGCTGGTCCCAGGCACTCCGGCGGCCACTCGCTTCAAACCGGCATTGGTACCCAGACCATACAGACACAGAAGCAAACGCTGGTCTCTGACCTTGCGGTCAAGCGCCTCACGGCTCGCTGAGGTTTCAAATACATCCAAAAACCCGGTATCCAGCGCGGTTTCTTTCAGTGCATCCAGCAGGCCCGTCATCGGCCACCTTCTACCGATTTCTGCCTTCAGTGACAGGAGCCCACGTGGCTCTGGCGCTGGCGTAAAAGGCGTGACGTGAATCCGGTTTTCGCCAGACCATCGAAGCCGGACCTGGTCATTGGAAGGCAGAGTCTCATTCAGTTCACGCAGCTCGAATTCCAGTTGTTCCCGGACTGAGTTGGAAAACTCCCGTGCATCCTGGGTGAGTTTCAACCCGGCATAGTAAGCCGAGCGCATTTCGGAAAAATCCTTTGGCAAGTCGTCATCCGGATTTCGATAACGGTCCGCGCCCTTAACCCAGATTTCCTTCGCCCTGATACGGTCCCGCAATTGCGTCAGGACACAGAGTTCAAAGGAAATGACGTTCAGCCGCCCTCGATGATCAAAAACGGTACCATGCCATTTACGCGGGATGGAACCTTCCGGAGCCAATGATGCCGGAGCGAACCGCCGCCCTTCTTCGTTCAGGCGAGCGAGCAAAGACAGTGCATCAAGGATCGGGCGCCAGCCTTCATTGTTCGACCGAAAATTCAGCACTGTTAACAGAGAGGGCAGCATTCGGCGGTAATGGCTGGCCCAGGACCCCCGCATCACCATCTGGATCCGCGCATCCAGCGTACCCTTCGCTCGATGTTCATCAATGATTGCTTTCAGTTTCGCTGCACCCGCAACGGGAAAGATCACATCCGAGACCCTGCCATTCGGGGTCATCATCGCAGCCGCCGCGATATCGACCAGCAATCGTTCCTTGCCGTGCACCTTCTCGATGTCGGCAGCGATTTTGCCGATCACCTTGCGCCGGGATTTCGTTCCGATCCGGTGCACGACATCAATCAAGAGATCTACCAGCCCATCGATCAGCTGCGATTTGCGAGACATTATACACAGGGCCAGCAGCCCGATCCGTTTCTCCTCGGCATGACGGCGCATTTCATAGGCTGTTTCGCCTTCGACACGGCGCGCAAAATGTCTGAGCCAGGACGGATCGACGCGATCTATTACACCAAATGGAAGATCAAGACCCTCTATAAAGGCCAGCCGGTCTGCGGCTTCCAGAACATTATCCAGCGTCGCAGCCCCGACATCATCTTTCAGCCGCAGAAAACCATACGCTCCTCGTGGTTCGGCAAGACATTCTTCCAATGCCACTCTGGTTTTCTGTGAAACCTGGTCCGATATTTCTGTCAGGAATGTCTCCTGGAATGCATGCAGCGCAGATCGGGCCGAGCGTTCCATGATTTTCCGAGAGGGCACGAATATCGCGTTCTGCAACGCCCATCGGAAACCAAAATCGATGAGAGGTTCGATGGCAGGGCCTGTTCTGGAAATCTCCTCGACAAGCACAGAATGGAGTTCCGCGCGATCCCGCTCACTCGCCCGGCGAAACCCTAGATGGCGCAGGATATCAAGGCGGTGACGGCGGGCAGCATCAGATTGCAGATCGTACAGATGAACATTGCTGCCCAACTGTTCCTCGACATACTGGATCCGGTCGTCAGCAATTTCTTTGAACGTCCCTGGAAAATACCCGTAACTGCGAAAATGAACCAGCTGAAGCGCCAACCCCGCGCGCATTGCGCGCCGGTATGCCTGAACGAAATCCAGCTCGCGAAACGACAGGCTCCACACCTTCAGCTCTTCACTCTCCATCAGAATGCCCCCTTGACCAACAGGGCGAGCCTCCGGAGAAATCAGAAAACCGTCAAGCGATCTCTTGTTCCACTATTGTTCCTCGTAACCCCCATCTGTGCACGTTCGGGGCGGTTGGGCCTTCCAGGTTCGGACCGAGGTCCACTGCCGTCGCTGCGGCGGTCATCTGGGCCATATTTTCGATGACGGGCCAGAGCCGACTGGCAAACGCCATTGCCTGAATGGTCTAAGCCTGGCTTTCGTCCCCGCCGCATGAACAATAGAATTGAATGGGCTGCCGGGCGATATCTTCTGGCGATCTTGTTTGTTGCGGGCGCAGTCCAGAAAGCCGTTGACCCAGGACCTGCGCAAACCCTTCTGGCAGGATATGGCTTGCCCGAATGGCTCGTCTGGCCTGCGCTGGCATTCAACTTTCTGGCTGCGGGGCTCTTAATTTCGGGCAGGTTCCTGAAACCGGTTGGCCGGGCACTAGCTTTGTATTGCATTGTGACCAGCGTTTTTCATTTCGTGCCGTCCGACCCGTGGCAAATGTCGATCATGATCAAAAACTGGGCCATTGCGGGTGGATGTCTGATCCTGGCCGCCTCATTGGACCAAAAGACATAGACCCCCTACCGGAGCAGCCCCCCCTTAGGCCAAATAATTCGGGCCGAAAATCAGGATGTTTGCAGGCCGTTACACTTAGCCTTCTACACCTTTAAGCTGCTTTATAGCTGTTGGGTGACCAAGATCCGCGGCCTTCTGTCGCCACAAAAAAGCATGAGCGTCGGCACCGCGTTCGTCATGCAGTTCCGCAAGTGCTTGGGCCGCTTCTGGAACACCTTCCGCCGCAAGTGCTTCTAATTCCTGAGAGATGGTGACGGTTTTAGCTATCGGCTTGATCACGCACTCAAGAGCGACGCCGAGGGCGAAACCCAATACGGCAAGGAAAATGATAATTCCAGAGGCATCCAATATGATCGCCTCATACATTGGCATGATGCAATGAGAGGGCTGATTAGTTTCTAGGCAGGCGCGCATTTCAGGAAAATCAGCGATCAGCACAACCGTCATATAGAAAACAATAATGGCGGACATCAGCATCATAATGCGATGGTGGCCCACGAAGCCTCCCCAGAAAAATCTAGTCCCACCGCCCATGCGGGAAATCGCTCTGGCTGCTAGTTTTACACGTAACCAAGTCATTGTGATCATCTCCGGGTTAAGATTTGTTCGCCGCGCGCCAGACTGAGGGAAGAACACTTGAGCCATTCCAAGTACCGCGCCGCGCGAACCTAGCCATCATGTACTCCATGAGGTAACGCGCCTGAAACATGGCACCGGCATGTTCCGTCGGTACGGCCCAGCCAGAATAAATTGCGAACGCGCCTATGTCTGTCTTCATTGAAGGCCAGCCGCCGCCGACAAAGCATCGAGCTACAATCCTTTCATAGCTGCGCGCGCCCTGATCGTAGCAGGTGACCTCCTGATCCCTGATAAACTCTTCCACGAAAGCGCGGGCGAAGTAGCCGCAATTCAGCTCGCCCTCCTGGTCTGGAAACTTGATGGGCTGCCCCATTTCGCAGCTATCGACACCAACCAACCGAAACCGCTCCGCCCCATTTCCAATAGTATCGCCATCGATGATGTTCGGTACAAACGGGCCATAGCTCTTTCCGCCGGCCAGCGGTTCGACATTGGGCGCAATAAACAAAAGCCCTCCCAACAGCGCCAAGCAGGCGCCGCTCGCCCGGATCGTCACCCCCCATTTGATCATTGCAGCCACTCCGCCTCGTAGTCCAAAAACAGCGTTCCGCTCTCGCTCAGCTCCACGCGCGGAACCGGCTCTTGTTCAATTCTTTGACCTGGTTTGACAGGGTGGCGATCTAAAACGCGGCTATAGTCTTGAGCGGCCGCGGTCGCCTCCTGGCGGATCCGCGCGCCGGAACTGTTCAGACAATTCAGATAATCCTCGACCTCGGAAAAGTAGGTCCGGAACTCTTCACGCATTTCCTCCGGAGTGAAACCGCCGTCAGCCAGATACTCCGTGTCTGGACGGAAAGGCTCGATACAGGCTTCCTGAGCACCGGCCGAATTCGCCCAGATAACTGCTAAGATCAAAGGAATCTTGTCCATAGTCGTCGTCCTTCTACGAACCGCACCGCCGCGAAAGCCCGATTAGGCTCCCTACTAGGTTGAGCTTTTCACGGCGGAACTGCTTGAGCATTGCCCGGAGCGCACCGCCTGGGTTTCTAACCGGATGGGTAGGGTGATTGCGGTTTGCATCAATGATCAGAACGCAGACCGCTGCCTGCTCTGGTCCCATAGCGTGAGCAGCCGCCACCCAGGCACTGTGATTGATCCCCAGGTAAGGTTTCAGGTCTTGTGCGGCTTCGATAATGTCCAACATGCGGACCTTATCCCGTGCGCCCTGATGAGCCTGAATGTGCAACTTCATGTCTTCGCTAGCGAGGCCAAAGAGCTTTTGAGGGCTCAAGGTGTTCAAGAATCTCGACTTGAACACCTCCGGCGAAACCACATGCTTACTTTCTAAGCAATTCGCTGGGCCTGCAGGCCCAGCGTCAGAGAAGCTTGTGTCCGAGGGCTTGCCCGAGGTCCTTTTGTGGATGCCTGCATTACATTTTACAGATGAGTCTTTAGTGTTTTCTTGTAATAAGGACCGGAAGTTTTCTTCCGCCTGACAGGAAGAATCCTCGCAAGTTTCAATCAGACTGTCGACCTGTCCACAAAGCTTCCGACAATCCGAAACATGGGCTTCCAAGTCGTCAAGCGCCATGCTTCGCAGCTTAGAGCTGTGCGGCCATTGGCTAAAGGTCTCAGTAACAGCCCAATAGTCTGTAGACCTCGCAAGTTCCGGTGACGCGGCCTCGATCTGGCGCTTCATATGCCGCAGGTAGGTGCTGCGGAGCTGAACCAGCTCGCGCATCCGCGCATGGTTAGCCATGAGGCGTTCTCGTAATTCGATCAAGCTAGGTACTAGGTCAATCAGGCGGGAAAAGATGATCCCGCATTGCCCGTAAAATGACCGGCTACCATTGGCCTTCACTCTCTTCTCGATCAGACCATGCACGGCTTCAAGGATGTACTCGTCATTTCTTAGCGCGCGCTCAGTCTTACCCAACGCATAAGCCGTGTCAGCCTGGGTCCCAAAATAGACAGGTTCTGTGGCGTTAGACGTCCAGTCGCTGGGTCTGGTTCGTTTCATCATGTGCCGCAGCGCCTTGAGGCGCTTGGCACCCAAGCCGATTGCCGGTGCTATGTCGTCTAGTAGTTCTTCAACATGGCTCCGCTGCCACCCTTGCGGCAGAGCTGGATAATACTGCTCGTTCATTCCTCTGTCCTCGTCTTTTGTTCTGCGAGGCTGAACCAGCAGGCAAATTTTCTCTGTTCGCAAAACTGCGTTTTTTGCTTGCCTGCTTTGTCAGAGGAATGGTAAAACCGTAGGTGAAACTTGTTGGTCCTACATGAGAGTTGGCGCTCTCTGGTTCTACCAAACCCCCTCGTAAGGTCCGCCTTGCGGGGGTTTCTGGTTTTTTAGGGGGGTGGTTTCTGCTCCTTTGATTCTTGTTGTTGGTTTATGAATAAACTTAACAGATCGTAGTGGGCCACCGCAAACTTTCGTGAGTGGTGGCCGGCAGCCCACTAGATAGGGTTTCAGTAGCGTACCAACTCTGAACCTATGTTGCCCTCGTAGTCTTTCCATTCGACGCCTACAGCTCGAACTCGGCCACGTCCATCGGGACACCCCTGGACGCGAGGCATGACGTAGGTTGGAACTGACTTGGCTGAATACCCGCTCCATGAAAACTCGCCCTGCGGTCCATAGGTTCCGACACGGGTTGCGTCGTGTTCACCGCAGTAATCCCGCTCCTTCCGAACAGTGAACTCAACATGATAGACGCGGATCGAGCGTACAAAGTTGAACTCTTGACCCGAAATGTCGATGTCGGCCTGGTTCGCCTGGACGATCTGGGCCGCAATCTGTTCGGGTGAAGGGCTGCGCAGGGGTGGGAGTATGGAGGCAGCGCTTGAACTGCGCATCGCCGCTTCAAAAATCCTTGAACGGAAGCCCGGTTTTGCGGGAGACGGCGCGGAGGCCCCAAGAGGACAGCGCCAAATTTGAAGTGGCGGTTCGACCGGCCAAGGCGTGATCCGGCGAATAAACTCAGCCCGTGCGGCGCTGCACTCAGGAGAAGACGGCCAGCCGCCAGCCAAGCAAAGCAGGATGGCGCAATCTATGGGTGCGCCGCCGGGGCCAGCCAACGTTTCTTTACCGCTTCCAGTCACAAGTCCAGCAGCCAATAGGCAGCTCATGACAAGGCGTCTTGTGAGTTTTTTGGGTGTCATACCGTCCTCCAGGCACCGCAACCGCTACATGAAAATTGCAGGTTGAATAAAGCTTAAAAGAGCGCTAACCGGCAGGTTGACGCTAGGCCACAAACGAAGCCACATCCACTTGTTGCCCACAAGAACGAAATTTGCAACAGTGGACAGTTTTGAACACAAGAGCGTGTAACAAATTTTGAAACCATATGCGAAAATAAAAATTGCAATTGACATTGATTTACAAGGATGGGACAAAGGGTATGGTAAGGCCGCACTGAAATTCAGAGGACGGCCATGAATAGTAAAAGGGCAGAAGGCGTGATCTCAATCAACGATGTGGCTAAGCTACTGAAAGAGAACGCCAAGTTTCATTGCAGGTACGATTATTATGACCTTGGCCGTTCCAACTCCCCTAGATATACGTGCACGTACATTCTCGAAGATGGTGCTGAGGAAGCCCTTATCTCCGTTCGTTACGCAGGCGGCGGAGTTAATAAGCGGTTATTCTCGCTTTGGCCGGGCCTGTACAAGCACCACCGGGAATACGGTGACGGAAGCGAACTCGTGGTCCATGAGGACGACACGATTTCAACCATCAAAGTTGACGGCAAAGGCCGCATCAAAGCTATTACCGGGCCGCTGGCTTCTGCTCAAAACAACACGGATCCTGGCAGCTAGCGGATTTGCTGTCACCTGCCTGAACTCGCCCGCCGCATCCGAGAAAATCCCGTCGGATAGATTTCGCGTTCTGGCTGAAAACTGCGCACCCTCGGTAGCGCCCGAAATCATGGCGAAGATTGTTCGGGCCGAAAGCGGCTTCAACAGGTTTGCTATCGGCGTGAACGGGGCAAATCGCCAGAGCTACAGCCCGAAATCCCAGGAGGAAGCCGCGCGGATCTCTCGTGAGCTTATTGCTCAAGGCCATTCTATTGACATGGGCTTGGGGCAGATCAACAACGCCAACCTGGGCTGGCTCAATCTAACTGTCGAGACCGTGTTTGACTCCTGCACCAACCTAACGGCTGCCGAGGCGGTTTTACGGGATGGGTATGATCGCGCCCGTAAGCAGGGTTCCGATCCTCAAACGGCACTGCATCAGGCGCTGTCTGCCTACAACACCGGCACTTTCACTCGCGGCTTCACCAACGGGTACGTTGAGCGCGTGATGGGTGGGGACGTTGAGGCGCCCAAAGTGAACCAAACTCGAACTGTCGAGGTCACCGGACCAGCACACAGCACCCCCGCCTGGGACGTGTTCACCTCCGGCTCAAATTCTTCCGCTCTTATATTCAACTGAAAGGAAAGATCCTATGAAATCCATCGCCTCATTTACAAACCGGATGGGCGCCCCCCTGAGCATCGCTCTGGTGCTTCTGCTCGGCTTCACAAGCCCGGCCGCAGCCGCAGGCTTTACCGACTTCCTGAACAACGTGGTGAATGAATTCAATAGTGCCCGCCGCCCGCTGGCTCTGATTGCGGTTATGATCGTGGGCGCCCTGTACATGTTCAACGTGATCGACATGCGCCGGACCGGCCAAGTAATTGTCGGCGTGATCGTGATTTTCGCATCCGGCGAAATCCTTGACCTGATCATCGCGTAATCTCCATGGAAGAGGAACGGCTAAATCAAGACAAGCTGTACCTGGCGCTGACCCGTCCAGCTATGGTGTTCGGTGTTCCGCTGGAAGCCGCATTTATCTCCGTGTTCGTCGGCGGACTTGCCATGATCATCGGTGATTCAATCTTTTATCTGGTTCTGGCTGTTCCTCTCTTGGTGATTTCGCATTTCGTCGTGAAGCGCGACCAGAACGCTTTTCGGGTTCTGTTTCGCTTTTTCGATACAGGAGCAAAGTGCCGAAACCGCTCCCACTGGGGCGGTTCGTCCCCCTCCCCTCTAAGGCTCAAGCGTACTTACAAAATTGAGGAAATCGACTGATGGGCTTCAACCGCGCATTGAAACGGGAAATTACGGCAACGGACTACCTACCGTTCGTGCGCCATGCCGATGAACACACCATCATCACCGCCAATCGTGGTGCATTTCAGATGCTCAAGATTGAAGGTGCCTCGTTCCGCACGGCGGATACGGGCGGCCTCAACTCGCTTCACGACGGGCTGAACCATCACATCCGCAATATCGCTGACGATAATGTCATTATCTACTCGCACATCATCCGCAGCGAAGATCCGAGTTATCCTGACGGCGAGTTCTCCTCTGAATTTTCTGATTGGCTCGACAACGCCTACCGCGAGCAAATCCAAGGGAAACGCCTGTACCGGAATGATATTTATCTCACCATCTATATGCAGCCGCGCGGCTTGGCGGGCTCGCGGTTTGCCACAGGCGTAAAGCGAGCCAGGAAGAGCCAGATCGAAGCGGATCAGGACATGCTTGAACTGCTCGAAGATAAAACGGCTGTTCTTGTCAAAAACCTTTCGCGTTATGGTGCTCGTAGGCTTGGGTTGGTGAACAGCGAGCATGGCTTTGTCTGCTCTGAACCTATGAGCGTATTGCGCCAACTCATTACTGGCCGCTACGAACTAACACCTCTGGTCAGGGGAAACATTGGTTCAGCCATCTACACCGACAGAGTGATTTTTGGCCGTGAAGCACTGGAAATCCGGAACCCGGCGGATTCCACTTTCGGCGCTATGTTCGGCGTCAACGAATATCCCTCGACCACCCGCCCCACCATGCTGAGCGATCTACTGACTGCGCCGTTTACATTCATTCTGTCGCAGTCCTTCCGATGTGTGGCCCGCTCTGAGGCGATCAAAACGATCAAGCTCAAAGAAGGCCGTATGCGGAATGCAGGGGATGATGCCGTATCACAAGCTGACGAGCTGAGAACTGCACGGGATGATCTCATGTCAGGCAACTTCGTCATGGGCGAACATAATATGTCCCTTCTGATCTTCGGTCATGACCTCAAGGCTCTCCGGGCAAGCGTGTCAGATGCGAGCAACCTCTTGGCTAACTCAGGTGCGATTGTGGCGCGTGAAGATCTGGGCATTGAAAGCGCGTTTTGGGCTCAGCTTCCAGGCAATCATTCCAAGCGTTTGCGCCCTGCCCTTATGACCAGTCGCAACTTTACAGCCCTTTCTCCGCTTCACAACTACCCTACTGGGCATCGAGACGGAAACCGTTGGGGCAAGGCTGTCGCCAAGCTGAAAACCAGTGCGGACAGCTCTTTCTATCTCAACTTCCATGTTGGTGATCTTGGGCATACCGCGATCTACGGCCCGTCTGGATCTGGCAAAACCGTCGTCATAAACTACGCCCTGTCCCAGCTTGAAAGGCTCAAGGTTAAGCGCGTTCTGTTCGACAAAGACCGGGGCGGCGAAATCTTTGTACGCGCTGCCGGTGGCACATATCTCGCCCTTCATACAGGTGAACGCACCGGGTGCGCTCCTTTTAAAGCACTGGATCTGACGCCTGCCAATGCAGCATTTCTTGTAGCCCTGACAAAAGCGATGCTTTCAGACCCGCAGCATCCGTTCACGGCAGACGATAACGCGCGGATCGAAGCGGCCATAAATGGTCTCGGAAATGTGCCGCAGGAACAGCGTTCTGTTTCCGTGCTGCGGGAGCTGATCGGCTTTGGCTCGGGTGAAGCAGACGACATTGGCAACCGCCTGAACAAATGGGCTGACGATGGGCGTTTGGCATGGGTATTCGACAATGATCGGGATGAAATCGGCTTTGAGGATACTCTTATCGGCTTCGATATTACCTCCTTCCTAGACGATCCCACGATCCGCAACCCAATGATGATGTACCTGATGCAGAGGGTAGAACAGCTGATCACCGGGCAGCGCATTGCCATTGTCATTGATGAGTTTTGGAAAGCCCTGGCCGACGATTTCTTTGTGGATTTCGTCAAAGACAAGCTGAAGGTTATTCGTAAACAGAACGGGATTGTTATTGCGGGAACGCAATCGACTTCCGACGTCGTGAACAGCCCGATTGCCCGGACTGTCATTGAACAGTGCGCAACTCAGATTTTCTTTGCCAACGAAAAGGCAAATGAAACCGAGTTGACGCAGGAATTTGGTCTAACCAAGCGCGAGTACCAAATCGTCAGAAATGAGCTGTCTATCGGTCAATTCCTGATCAAACAGGGCGGGAACTCGGTTGTTTGTGAACTGGATCTGCGTGGCCAGGATGATGCCTTGGCCGTTCTTTCCGGGCGCACCGAAGAAACCAAGTTGATGAACAACATCAGGACGCAACACCCAGACCCTGCACAATGGCTTCCCATTTTCCACATTAAACGAAAGGACTTGTCATGAAAATCAAGGCTGCACTGCTGCTTTCCGTCCTTGCCTTCGCTCAGCCCGCCTTTGCTGGCGGTGTGCCGGTTATCGACGCGGCTTCCATCGCCAATGCGAAGCAAGAGTTCGCTCAAGAAATCGCCCAGATGGTCAAGGAACTGGAAGAAGCCAAACGCCTTTACGATTCAGTGAATGGCCTCACAGACATGGCTGATATTGCCGCGGCTTTGAACAACCCCCAGGTTCGGGAGCTGCTGGGTCCTGACGCGATGCAAATCGCAAGCTCGCTCGATATCGACCTGAACGCACTTGGCGATCTGTCTGGTGCTGCGCAAGACTTCTTGGAACACACTCGGGTGACTTCAGACGCAGTTTCTGCCGAAGATTTCTATCGCCAGGAACTCGACCGCATCGGTGCACAATCGGCCCGTGATGCAGCGATCGGGGATCGCATCGTGCAGTCCGCCGATGATCGGCTGACCGGCTTGGAACGCTTGCGACAGGAAATTGGCGGAGCGTCCACGCAAAAGGAAATCAACGCTCTGCAAACCCGTCTGCAAGTGGAGTCCGCCATGCTCCAAAATGACACCAACCGGATACAAGGGCTGGCGATGTTGCAAGAGGCCCAAACCAAAGTCGAAGAGCAACGCAATCGGGAAATCAGAAATCAAAACCGCGAAGCGAGAAGCGACGCCATAAGGAATATGTTCAGTGACCAATAAAGCTCTAATCCTTCTAGCCGTTGTGTCTGCACCTCTGCTCAGCGCCTGCAAAGGTGAGGAGAACAAGACCGTCGAATTCTACATTCAACACCCCGACGAAAGAGCAACGATGCTGTCCAAATGTGAGATCACCGATGCGGCTCAACTGGAAGCAAACTGCAAAAACGCAGCAGAGGCGCAAAGGACTGAAAACCGGAAGTCCAGAAGTCAATCCATTCAGGAGCTGTTTGGCTCTGCAGACTAGAGGTGCGTAATGATCCAGGGTCTATATGATAGCCTCATTGCGGCGTTCACACAGCAGACTGACGCTGTTGCTGCTGGTATGTCTGGCGCGCTTGCTGCGCCTCTAACTGCTGCAATGACCTTGTACTTGATACTGTATGGCATCGCCATCATGAAGGGCGTGATCCAAGAGCCTGTTCTGGATTTTGCCATTCGCGGGATCAAGTTGGCAATCATCTGGAGCCTGGTATCTTCTGCCGGTGACTACACCCAGTGGGTCAGCAGCACGATCAATCAAGGTATTCCGGAGTTTATCAACGGCATAACAGGCGGCGCCGGAACAATTCCTGGTGACTCTGTTATGAGGCAAGCTGATCTGTTTGCCTCTGAAGCGGCTAAACGTCACGCCTCTGAAGGTTGGACAGGCGCTCTTATCGGTGAGGTCGTTTATTACTTCATCATGGGGTATGCGTTGTTGTTTGCGGGCATTTCTCTTGCAGCGGCCCTGGCAACTACGTTCTTTCTGTCAATTTTATCCGCCATTGGCCCTTTGTTTATCTGCTTCGCATTGTTCGATGCCACTCGTAGCTGGTTCTTCTCTTGGCTGAGCCAAATTCTCAATTTCGCTCTTGTGAAACTCTTGGTGATCGTTCTCGCGATTGTAATGACCGGACTGATTGCGAATATTGCGGCTCAAACAAACGGGGTTGATGCCACAGGAGCATACTTTGCTTTCCTCGTTGGCCTTACCTGCGGAATTATCTTCTTCCTGCTGATCCCTTCCATGGCATCAGGTCTTTCGGCAGGGGCGCAAGCCTCGACTGGTATGCTTCAAAGAGCCGTCGAAAAGAGCTTGGGAAAACCATCTAGCGGCGGTGGCTCTGGCGGCTCTGGCGGCTCAAGCGGGAGCGCATCACGGCGATGATTTCAGTTCCCAAGCAATAGCAAATCAGCTCCTTCAACTCGTACAACAAGGTTCCTCTATGAAACAGATCGTCATTCTCGCCCTGCTTGGCGTGGCAGGGTGCGCAACAACTACGCCTTTGCCCACCGTACAAGGTTCAATCGTTCGCCCTCTCAATCCGACACAATGGGACTACCAGGAAGCGCTTCAGCGCAAGCAGTCAGAGATTGGCGTCAAAGGAAATGGAGCGACCAATGATCCAGAGTGATAAAGAGCTTCAGGAGTATTTTAACCAGGCCCGCACCTTTGATCAGGACAGACTTTCTGCTGCGCAGCGGTCAAAACTGTTGGCCTGGTCCGTAGCTGGGGTTTCCAGCTTAATCGCAATCGCCAGCGTCACTGCCGTCGCCTTCTTGGCCCCTCTGAAAACGGTTGAGCCATTCGTTATCCGGGTCGATGAAGCCACCGGCGTTCCGGAAGTCATGACGGCGCTTACCGACGGCCAGGAAGTCTATAACGAGGCCATCGCCAAGTATTTTCTGGCGCTCTACGTCCGCACACGCGAAGGCTATTCCTATGCCGCGCGCAGCGTCATTTTTGACCATGTGCAGATTATGTCCGGCCCGGAAGAACAGACTGAATTTGCGGCACACTACAACGCATCGAACCCGGACAGTCCGCAATACATCTTCGGAAAAAAGACCAAGGCCGAAGTTCAAATTCGTTCGGTTTCCTTTCTGGACGACGGGCTGGCGCAGGTTCGCTTTTACCGCGTCACCAAGAACGAGGACGAGGACCTGGAGCGGCGCAGCCAGTGGGTCGCGACCCTTACCTACACATTCGATGGTCAGGCTGAAATCAGCTCACAGGACCGCATGATTAACCCGCTCGGCTTTGTCGTCACCGACTACCGCGCAGATCCGGAGGTGGTGCAATGAAACGCTTTGTTCCTCTCGTCGCTGCCTGCCTCTTGGCCGCTTCCCCTGCCTTCTCGCTGGATGTTCCTAACCCCAGTACCTCGGACAGCCGGGTCCGGTCGGTCAACTACAATGAATGGGACGTGGTGCGTGTCGTCGGCACGGTGCGAACGGCTGTTCAAATTGTATTCTCCCAATCCGAAGAAATCTTGGACGTTGGCGGCGGCGATACCGTCGCTTGGGAGTTCAAGCCGCGAGGCAACATCCTATACCTGAAAGCCCGTGAGGCTCACCCCCCAACAAACCTTCAAATTGCGACCGTCCGTTCCGACGGAACAACCCGAACTTACTCGTTCGAGCTGATCACCCGCAAAGGCGACATCATGGTGAACAACCGTGATGTGTATTTTCAGGTGCGTTTCCGCTATCCCCGCGATGAAGCCGAGGCCCGCCGGGAGGCGCGCGCAGCTGATAGGCAAGCAGCCCAGGAGCAAGCAGCGCGCTCCCGCCTGTCGGCTTCCGTGGCGCACTCAGGAACCAAAAACTGGCAGTATCTCGCAGCTGGCTCGCGCAATCTTCAGCCGTCTACCGTCTACGACAACGGAGATATGACAGTTCTAACCTTCAAGCGCAGCAATCGCTTGCCGTCCGTCTACATGGTTGGAACCGACGGTGAAGAGCGCCTGGCAAACACCACTGTTCACCGCAACGAGGTTATTGTGCATGGCGTTGCCCATGAAATCCGCCTCCGCCTGGGGCGGGAAGTCACTGCCGTCTACAACGTAGGCGTCGGCAAGGGACACACGGCGATCAGCACCAGTACAACCAGCCACCGTGTAAATCGCGAAGTCATTGGAGGGAGCCAATAATGGCAATTGATCAAGACAGCTCCACCGATGGGCAGACCCTGGACGGTGAACGTGGTATCACCTCGATTGCTGACAGCAAAGCCAAGGCTGGCGGCTCGGACACGGGGAAAAAGCTCGGCGTGGCCGCGGGCATCGCGTTTCTTGGCGTTCTCGCTTTTCTGCAATGGCCCTCAGCTGAGGAACAGCCGGTCGAAGAGGTGACGGAAAGCACACGCCGTATTCGATCTGGCAGCCAGTTTCAGCCCGCCGATATTGCGGAACCGCAGCCTGAAACTCCGGCGCCAGCAACTCCCCAGAACGAAGAAAAGCCGGTTGGTCCTATCGAACGGATCAGAATCGAAGAACAGCAACTTCCGGTCGAACCATCCCAAGCCGAACTGTTGTTTGAAAGCTCAAAGCGGGCTCCGCTTATGGCATACGAGGGCACGGCCCGGAACACCCCTCAGGCAAATGCAGACGGGGCAACTGGCGGCAGTTTGTTTGGAAACACTGATAACGGGCAGGGTCAGGGTGCCTCGGGCCTGGCGACGGACTTGCAGACAACCAAGCTGAACAGCTCCCTGGCAACCGTGCTGGAAAACCCTCACCTGACGATAACCCAAGGGACCATAATCCCATGCGCACTCGATACCGCCATGGATTCATCCCAACCTGGAATGGTCAGATGCACGGTCACAGACAACATCTATTCGACCACCGGCACCGTCATTCTTTTGGAAAAGGGGACACGCATTGTCGGGCAGTATCGTGGCGGCCTGCAACGCGGGACAAAGCGCCTCTTTGTGATCTGGACGCGGGCGGAAACACCTCATGGCGTGGTGGTCACTCTCGACTCGGCCGGGACTGACGGCCTCGGCCGTGCCGGCTTCAACGGCGACATTGACACTCAGTTTTGGACGCGTTTCGGCGGCACCATTCTGTTGTCTGTGATTGACGATGCCTTGGCCGGCTACGCAGCCAGCCAAAGCAATGCTGACACCATTGAGAACACAACGGATGGCGTGAGTAACCTGGCTCAGACTGAACTGCAAAGCACCATCAACGTCCCAATCATTCTGCGTAAGAACCAAGGTGAAGAGGTTGCTGTTATGGTGGCCCGAGACCTTGATTTTTCTAACGTATACCGCCTGAAAACGAGGTAGAGCCATGCTCGATGGAAACACGCCCCGGCAAGCCCCAGCGGGGCTTGCTTCCTTCTTGGCTCCGATTCAACACCATCTCAACCGGCCGGATGTTATTGAGCTGTGCATTAACCGGCCTCAAGAGCTTTTCATAGAAACCTATGAGGGCTGGAAGGTCGAACAGATCGACGCGCTCACCTTCGCGCACCTGAACAGCTTTGCCACCACTGCGGCAACCTTCACCAAACAAACTATCAGCGCTACAAAACCTATCCTTTCCGGCTCCTTGCCCGGTGGCGAGCGGATCCAGATTGTTATCCCACCTGCGGTTCCGGATGGCACAGTCAGCATCACGATCCGGAAGCCTGCTGAGCGCACCTTCACTCTGGACGACTACGAACAGTCGGGCATGTTCGATGAGATTCTGACCGAAACCAATTCGCTGTCTGAGGTCGACCAAAAGCTGCTTGAATTCCATGCCGCAAAATCCTGGAAAGAATTTCTGCAGTGCGCGGTGCTGAACAAGAAAAACATTCTAGTGTCCGGCTCGACCGGCTCTGGCAAAACCACCTTTTCAAAAGCTCTGATCCCGGTAATTCCAGAGCACGAACGCATCATCACGATTGAGGACACTGTGGAGCTGGTCATTCCCCAGCCAAACAATGTGCGCTTGATCTATTCGAAGGACGGCCAGGGCCAGGCGAAACTCTCCGCCCGCCAGCTTCTTGAAAGTTCTCTGCGGATGCGCCCTGATCGGATCTTCCTGCAGGAGCTGCGGGACGCAGAGGCGTTCTATTACCTTCGCAATGTCAACACCGGGCATTCCGGCTCGATCACTACTATTCACGCGGATTCCGCCATGTTGGCTTTTGAACAGCTCGCCTTGCTGGTGAAGGAAAGTGATGCGGGGCGCGATCTGAAGCGATCTGAGATCAAGGAAATGCTGTTCCAGATGGTCGATGTGGTTGTGCAGGTAAAGCGCGGCAACGGCAGGTATCGCATCACCGAAATCTACTTTGACCCACGCCAGAAATTTGAAGGTGCAACGTCATGATACTTGAAAAATGGCCTGACCTTTCGCCAGCGGCAAAGGGCTCATTCCTTGGCTTCTGCGCACTCTTTTCAATCGGTGGCGGCTTGGCCCTGTCTGGCTTCGTCCTCAGCCGAAGTTTGAACCTCTCCTTTGATCCTATCCAGGATCTCTTTCTATGGCCCCGAATTGCCCTCTCTGACTACTCGGGGGCCGAAGTATCAAAATGGGTCAAACTCTCCGGCTACGCAGGACTGGCACCCGCCCTGTTCATTGTTCTGGCGTTCCTGATGAACAAGCCAAAACAGGATCTGCACGGCAAGGCTCGCTTTGCAGAGGATCGGGACATTAAGGCCGCGGGCTTGCGGTCCAAAAATGGGCTGATCGCCGGGTTCACCGGCCCCCTGCCCTCCCGGAACTACGGCAAACCCGTGGACAAGCTGGGCCGCCACGTTGAGGAAGGCGGAGCTGTCAAGATCGCGGCCACCGGCCACCTGACGACCAAGAACTTGCTGACCTATGGCGGGCCTGAACATATGTTTCTGTATGCCCCCACGCGCTCAGGCAAGGGTGTCGGTGTCGTTGTTCCAAACTTGCTGAACTGGCCCGGGTCGGCCGTGATCCTTGATATTAAAAAAGAGAACTGGACGTTGACGGCTGGGTTTCGCAAAAGCGGCGGCCAGGACGTCTATCTCTTCGACCCGCTGGATCCCAATGGCAAAACCCATCGTTGGAACCCCCTGTCAACGGTTCGCCGCGGCGGTGACTTCCAGATTGAAGATCTGCAACGGCTGGCCGATCTCTTCATTCCAGTGCAGTCAAAAGACCCGTTCTTTGATCGAGCTGCACAAACAGCGTTCGTCGGCGTCGGCGGTTATCTCGCAGAAACCCCGGAGCTGCCGTTCACCTTGGGCGAGATCTTCCGTCAGCTCACTTTGAGCGGCAATGTCGTTGAGACGTTCAGGAGGCGGATCGAGGACAGGAAAGCTGAAAACCGCCCCCTGTCCTGGCAGACAGAAGCCGCCTTGACCGACTTTATCTCCAAGTCTGAAAACACCTTTGAGAGCGTCAAATCCACCATCACAGCCAACTTGGGCTTGTTCGCAAACCCCATGCTCGACCGAGCCACGTCAGAATCTGACTTCAATTTCGCGGACCTGAGAAAACAGCGCATGTCGATTTACGTCGGCATCACCCCCAACAACCTCGGGCGCCTGGGGCCCCTGCTGAACCTTTTCTTTCAGTCCTGTGCTGACGCCAACATGCAGGAACTTCCGGAAAACAATCCTGAGCTGAAGCACAAGGTTCTGCTGTGCATGGACGAATTTGCCGCCGTTGGTGAACTGCCGTCCTTCAAGCGCGGCATCGGTTACTTCGCCGGCTACGGCCTAAAGGTTCTGACGATCATTCAGACGCCCGCTCAGCTTTCCGACATTTACGGCGCGGATGGCGCAGCGGCGTACATGGACAACGCGGGTGTCGAGGTCGTGTTCACGCCGAAAAGCCTGAAGGAAGCGCGCAATCTGTCTGAACGGTTCGGCACCTTGGCAATGGAAAGCAAAAGCGAATCCAAGTCGAAGCACCTGGCGCACAGCAAAGGCACCACAGTCAGCACCAGCGAGCAAAAACGCTCCCTGATGATGCCCCAGGAGCTTCTGGCAATGGATCAATCCAAAGCCCTTGTGATCATCGCGGGACAACCGCCTGTCATGGCGAACAAGCTGCGCTTCTATGCCGAAGAAGTTTTCTTGGAGCGCTCTAAGATTGCTCCGCCCGACATACCCTCGATCATTCCCAACCCGCTCGATGACAAGGTTTCGCGGGTAGAAGAGGAAAACCGGGAACTGCGCAAAGAACAGGCCCAAACCCGCGAAGAGGTGATGGCACTGCGGGAAGAAATGGCTCGGATCACTGCTCTGGCAGCGCATCGCGACGAGAATGTTGCGAACGGCCAGCCAGCCAGCGTTGAAATGACCACCGAGGAAATTGAAGACCCCGGCAAGATCATGCCGGAACGGCTGAAACTGGATCATTCGAGCGCGAGGGAAAAGCTCGCTGCGCTCAAGAAATCCGGAAAGCTAGCATCGCCAGAAGGGACCAAGGAGCTGCTTTCGTCGCTTGGCGTCGATCTCCCCAGCCCCGAAGTTGCATAGATTGAGAGGTAATTATGGCTGAGACACAGAACCAGGTTAATCAGGGCTATGAGCTGTCCTATGCCCTTTCCGACGAAAAGGCCCGCTATTCGACGGCCGCCGAAGCCGGGAGAGCTTTTGCGGAGGCTACTGGGGAGCTTGCTCCCATGGTGGTAGAGGCCAGCGATAAAGGCGCGCGCACCTTGGCGAGCAGTCGCCGCAACGGCGATGAACATGCCAAACTGGCTCCGCCCCTCGAAATGGTGAAATCCGACAATGGGAGCGAAACAGACCTGCAGTTCTGGAAAGCATATCACGACCGGATCGCGGAGAAGGACATAGCCGCCCAAGGCCCGGCACGGGAAGGTACTGGTCAAAAATCACAGGCTGAGACGCCGGATTTGTTTGACGATACCCCTGTTACCCTGAAAGAGCCTCAGGAACCGCAACCGGCCAAAGAGCAGAGCAGAGAAGGCAGCGAGCCGGGCAAAGAGGCTCCGCCTGTAATGACGCCGGTTCTCGACAATGCTCCTGAAGGAACCGCGGAACCAGCGGCACCGCAACCGGAAAAAACGGACAATGAACGCTTTGCGATGCCAAAGAGCTTCGAAGAGCGGTTCATCCTGACACGCGAGGCCAACCGGCAAGAGTTGTTCCGCTCATATGACGACAAACGGCCAGTGATTTCGGATCGCGGCGACAGCCTGCACACCAAGAACGCAGACCGCAGCACGGCCATGGATATGATCGAGCTGGCTGCGCATCGAGGCTGGGCGTCCATGAAGGTGAAAGGTCCGGAGGAGTTTCGCCGGGAAATGTGGATTGAGGGAACTGCGCAAGGCATCGAGGTCAAAGGCTACAGGCCAAATGACAAAGACCGGGCTGAAACCGAGCGCCGGGCTGAGCTGATCGGCGAACGCGTCATTGAACGCACTGACAACGGCAAGGCCTCACCTAGTCGTCAGTCCGATGCCGCCGCTCAGGCAGAATCCCAGGCAAAAGGCCCTTCGAACGTCATTCAGATGATCGACTACAAAAAGGGCTTGGAGGGGAAAGTCACAGACACTGGCACAGCACCTTACCGGGATCGAGAGGGCGCATCCGCCACCCCGTATGTGGCCCTGGAGCTGGCGGACGGCCGTTCTCACAAGCTCTGGGGGGTTGGCCTTCCTGATATGCTCGACAAGCACCAGCTCAAAGTCGGAGACAAAGCCACAATCTACGACGACGGGCAAAAGTCTGTCACGGTCACGGAACGCGACCCCAAGACCGGCGAGGAACGCCAGAAAAACACCTTCAGGCGGGAATGGGGTGCTCGTGATGTTGAACGCAGCCAGGATCAGGCCAGAAACCGCGTTGAACCCGTCCAGAAAAGAGACGAGCCGGTCATTGAAAGTGCCGGTTCACATGAACCCAAAAAAGAGGCTGCCAACGTGGCGAGAAATCCGGACGCGGAAAACGGAACCAAGCACCAGCAAGAGCAGCATCGGCATTCAGACCGCCTAGAGGAACGGCTGAACCAGAAAGAAGCGGCCCGCGATCCTCAACTGCGTGGTGCTGCAAGCACACTGGCATTGATCGAAGCTGAAATGCGGGCTGCTGGTGTATCAGACAAAGACCGGGCAACCGTCCGAGAAATGGCCTCCCACGAACTCGCAAACGGGATCCGCGCGGGCCGTCAGTACGATGTTCAGCGGATTCCGAATGTGAGTGCGAAACAGCAAGCCGCTGTAAAAGCTATCTCCTCGAAAGACGTATCAAAAATCATTGAACAAGCTCGGGTAAGGGGGCCGGCCAGCCCGGACGCATCTAGCAAACACGCAGGCCAGTCCCAGGAACAGCCGCGAGAAAGAACCCAGCAACAGGACCGCAGCCGGGAACGGTAAATTTAAAAAAGGAAGGTAGAAAATGAAGAACACATTTTGGGGATTCGGGCTAGCCGCTTTGACCGCAGCTTGCTCCGTCAACGAGCCGAAGGCAGCCATGAACATCACTACCGCGACGGTATCCGGCAGAGCGTATGATGTTTACCATGACCCCTATGACCCTGACCACGCGATTATCTTTGGGAAGAGCCAATTCGGGCAGTTTTCCATACCCAAGGAAGAAATCATTGCGGCTGCAACGCCCTGCGTTTTTGATCGCAAGTCGAGCATTGCGTTTAAAGCAACGGATATGAAGCACCCCACCCGGCCGGAATTGGAAAACTTGGGATGGGTGCCAGTAGACTGCTCAACTTCCTCGACGTAAATCCAGACGCCTCAGCCTAGCGTTCTCTTGACGGCCCGCGCGACTGCTCGGGCCGTTTTTCGTCCTTGTCTAGCTCTCTCACGCGACCTCGACCTTCAGGCTGTTTCTGTCCGGCCCCAGAAAACTTCTCTGATCGCCCCACAGGCGCGCTGAGCGCCATAGCGCCCCGTTCTGTGGTAACGTCCGTCAATCGCCCTGAGAACGCCGATACGGCCCGCCCTAGCGCCCTGTCCTCGGGATCGTGCGATTCAGCTAGCAAGACCGCCGCCGCGCTGTACGTTCTCATGACCCGGTTCCGACGCTCAACGATGGCCCCGTCCCAAGGACGGCTTGGCATACGGCCACCATTCTCTTGAAGGTCACGCCGCACCTCTCGCTGCTTAGCCTTGTCCACATAAGGCGTCTTGCCTCGCTGGCGCATCTTGTAGACAGGTGTTCGCTCACCCTTCCGGGTAACACCGCGGGCATGGCGCGGCGTAGACTCGGCTTCGATACCCCGGTGCCGCAGTTTCTCAGCGAAAACATCCCGCAAGTGTTGCAGATCAGCTTTGCGAAGGTTCAGTTTCACTCCGTCGTTGCCAACGGTCCGGACCGTCAAATGAACATGCGGATGTTTGGTATCTGTGTGCAGAGCCATCGCATAGTCATGGCGTCCCCCGAACTCATTTTGGGCCAATGCCCTTACGGCGTCCTTTACAGCCGCCGCATTCGTGCTTCCTGGCATCGAAAAGACGATACTGGTCGTGATCCTTGTACGGTCGGTTGCATCGCCGTTGGCCCTATCATCGTCGTGGCGCTGCATCCAATCACGATACAAGGCAGCAGTTGCAGCTTTCCCCGTGAGGATCGCACCGTCATTGGTTTCAATGTCGAGCTTCCCGTTCCTACTGATGTAGTCGATATGCGCGCTAACCCGGACCCCCTCGGTGCGACGGTTCACAACGATGGTATTACCGCTTTTGTCCACCTTCGCAGGTTTTGACACCTTGACCATGACTTCCGGAGTCTTGTTGACGACACGCGCAAGGCGGGCCTTATCGGCGGTGCCGATTGTAGTGGCTTGCCGGACTTGTGCTGGTTCAGCTTTTTCGCTGCCTTTCGGGCTGGGTTTGCCGCCCGTCGAAAAAGACCCGGACCCTGGCGACTTCACGGCACCGGAGCGCGCAGGGGGCGCCCAGCAATCCTGAAACCCAAGCTCCGTCTTGAAATCACTCATCGGTCAGATCACCCCCTAACTGAAATTTCAAACGGCCAGCAGCATATTGCCTCAACAGTTCCCGCAGGCTCACGACTGAGTTACGCAGTTCATGCAACTCATTCCGCGTCGGTGCATAGTTGCTGCCGGTGAAAACGCCTCGGTTCATGGCCGCTGCAATCTGGTTCAGGTTCGTTGCAGCACCGCGAAGCTGCCGAAACCCCCAGCGGATATGTCGTCGTTCACCCTGCACAGGCTGAGGCGCAGACAGAGTACGGGCTGTCAAAATTCGAGCTGCCCAGGTTGAAGGAGGAACCCCCTGATCCTTGGCCTCTCGCTCGATCTTCGCACGAACACTCGCTTCAATCCGGACGGTCAGCTTACCCTCCCTGCGCGCCTGGCTCGGCTTACTGCTGGGAACCTCAGCGTCTCCGGAAACTGTCTCAACCAATTGTCGAAGAAACTCAGAAGGTGACAAGCCGTGCTCGGCAGCAATCGCCCCGAAGCGGGCTTTGCTGTCGGGTGAAACACGGGCGCTGACAAGTTCGGACTTCTGAGACATGATCATTATGTATTACAATGCTGGCGCTTAGCCTATCCTGCATTAGTCCTCCTTTCAACCGTTTGTGTTGTCCGGGACAACATTTTGAGATTCTCGCCCCTTGCGCTTCGCGCCCGCATTCAAGAATGCGGCGGGGCTGTCTGCCCCGGACCCCGAGGATATTTTGCGAAGGTGACGGGCTGAGAAACCGCCCTATCTGAAACCGTGATCCGTGCAGGACGTGCGGACCCCCGCACCCTCGATGCCAGAGCTTTCCAGACCGCTCCCGGCCAGGGCCGGGGGCAGGCCTTGCAGGCGGCGAACTGACCGCGCCCACACAAAGCGAAGGGAAGCGAGCCGACTTGTGGGAAGGTCAGGCATCGAAAGCCGCCCTGGGCGGCTGCGGGGGCTGTCTGCCCCCGGCGCACTTCGCGCGCTCCCCCGAGGATATTTCATGAAGGTGATTGACTGCAGGCGTGCACCTGGTCGGCCGCGGACACCCGCAAAAGAAAAGGGGCGGCTATCTCTAGCGCGCCCCGATCATCAACCAGCAGCCAAGTCAGTTGAACAAGGTAAGTGCTCGCCCCTCTGGGGTCAGCTTGAACAGAGCGCTATCGAACAAGTAGGATATCCCGCTCCACGCAAAATAGCTGGCAACCATGATGGCGGACGCAGCGACGCGCGCCCAAATCGGCGCGTCGGCATCAATCTGTTCGTTCCCTGTGCCGGTAAAAATCACGACGACACTCACAACGGCCGCCCCTAGCGAAATGAACATGAAAACGCGCACGACGAACTGAAACGGTCGCCGGATCAACAAGAGGGCATTCCAAGTCATAAATCGTAGAGCGGCCATTTTTCTCACCTCAAAGCTCGATCACCTCGAACAGCACAATATCTGTCAGAGCTACCTCTTCAATACGTTCACCGTTTTCAAAGCTCACCATCAGAGCTTTGTTCGACTTCGCCTTTCGGTCGGTCAAGATCCGGCCAATCTGATCGCCTTGCTGGCACAGGATTGCAACCTGGCCGTTTGACGACCGCTTTCCGCCTTGAGCATCGCTCTGCGGATTTCCACCGGACAGGGCAGACAGCCCAGCTGCGAGGTTGGGCTTTTTGTCCTCGGCAGGAGCTTCCTGAGGCGGCGCATCTGACGGCGGCACCCCCTGCCCCGCCTCGACCTCCGCTCGCAAGCCGGCCACTGTGACGCGATTGATTTCTTCCGACGGAGTTTCAGAAACAAATCTGCGAGCTGCCTGCTCGTCCTTCTTCCATAGTGAATTAAGGTCAGAAAGAGCGCGCACAGGCACGTTGTTTCTTGCAAGTTCCTGAAGTTCATCAGGCATCGCGATAACGCCAAAAAATTGCGAAACCTGCGCCTGCCCCCAACCAAGATCCTCCGCAATCTGGGAGCGTTTCATCCCGTCTTTGCGCATTTGCTCCACAGCCAAGGCGATTTCCATCGTGGTCAGATCATCCCGCTGAATGTTCTCAGTCAGCTGGATCGCGCGCAGGTCCGCGGTCGCCTCACGAATGAGGACTGGAACGCTGCTCAGCCCGGCCATCTTGGCTGCCCGCCAGCGCCGTTCGCCCATGATAATAATATACCGCCCGTCCTGGCTCTTTGGCTGGACAGTGATGGGCTGCAAAACACCACGAATAGAAATGTTTGCGCTGAGAGACGCCAGCTTGTCCGGATCGAAATGGCGGCGCGGCTGCTCGGGGTCGGGTTCGATCAGATCAATGTCAATTGTCAGAGGCTCGCCGCCGCCGACGGGCTTCTGGCTTTGCAGCCCTTCCAGTTTGCCCGCCGCCCTTAGTTTATCCAGCGTGCTTGTCATGTTCCTTGCCATATCACTTCCCCTCGCCAAGCTTATCGTACAGCCAGTCAAAAAACTGGCCGAACTCTTCTTGGGCATCCTTGCCGCTCTTTGTTTTCACTCCGGACAGCGGAACGCCCTCTTCCTGCGCCACGACATAGGCAGTGCGGTTGCGAATTGCATATGGGACACAGAGGTCTCCAACAGCTTCCGCCACTTGGACCATCGCGTCTCGCTCAATCTGCTTCACGGCATCAAAGCGCGAAGGCAGGATGCCCAGGAGCTGCAGTTTCGGATTCACTCCCTGCGCGGCGTACAGCGCCTCAAGAACCCCCTCGATACCATCGACTGAGTATTTTTTCAGCTCTATCGGAACCAGCAGATAGTCGGCCGCAATGAGCGCACCATAAACCGCCTCGCCAAAATTTGGAGGAGTATCCACCACGCAGTAATCTGCACCGCTGCTGCCAACCAGCCCGGCTTGCACATTTGCCATCACGTCATCAGCGTTTTGCGATTGCAAATCTTTGTGACCAGTTACGATGCCAATTTCGCCGCTCGCCAGATCGGCTTGTACGCCCTCACCGCGAGTCACCAGGTCAAGCGCATTGCCAAGCGTCTTCGCCCCTTCGAAGGAAGCCGAAAAATTCCTTTGGCTATCCAGATCTACACCCAATACGGAATGCCCGCGCTCCGAAAGAGAATAGACAATCTGGCTGGCGATGGTGGTCTTGCCCACACCACCCTTATTGTTCGCTACGACTATCGTTTTCATTGTCTTTTGCTCCTGCCTCATCAGGGGTGATTCCATATGATCTCAGCGCTGCATCTACGATTTCGTACATGAAGATATTTTCGCGATGCGCCTTCTCTTTGAGGGCTTCGTGCATGTCGTCATACATCCTCATGCCCACTGTTGTTGTTCTCCGCTTGGCCATGCTTTCTCCCAAAGTTTTATAGCTATATAGCTATAAAAATGCCCAGTAAAACTCAAGAAAATGTTGTCCCGGACAACATCCGACACAATCTTAGGTGGAAATTGTTGTCCGGGACAACATTTTCCCCGCATCTTCCGCGTCAGTAGCATGGGTCAGAACCTCCAAAGCCCCTGAGAGTTGACCAAGAGGCTTGCACGAAATCTCCTGTTTTCTGATTGCCCCGAGGTCGAAACCGCTCAAGAACTCCTGTGATCCTAAAGCACATTCGGCTTGACTACCGACAACCGCAGTGAACTTTAAAGGCTCCTCATCTGTCGCCCACCCAAACACAGTTACCACAAGCAAAAATTTCAAACCCGCCTCCATGCATTATGAATTAATATTAGGTGTTAAGCTTAAGGTGATCAATGTAAAAAACGGTGCTTGTATAATTTTTGGACAATATCTGCTTCTAAATTGAACTCTGGTTTCGGGCCGCGAAAGCGGCCCCCGGCGCGGATGCGCGCCAGTCCGGCCCGGTCAGGGCATTAGCCCTGATTGGGCAGGACACCAAAAGGCAAAAAGAAACCCCGCCGAAGCGGGGCAAGTTGGTTTCTTCACCACAAAGAAAATTCAGTCAAACAAGCTAAGCTGGACCCCTTTTGATACTGGCCCCGCTGTGGCAATTTCCGTCAGGCGCGCCTTGCGCTGCTCGGCTTCCTGCGTCTCCCGCTGCGCGGCCAGGGCCATAAATGCCGCTCGCTCGTCCTTCTGGCGCTTCCAAGGATCTCCATGCTTAGCGTAAAAGCGGCCAGCGGCAGCCGTATAAGCCAAATCGAAGACCTCTATAGACAAGCTGTTTCCGCAGACAAAGCGCCCAGCCAAACCGCGTGCTGCCGTCTGTATGTATCCCATGTGAAATGTGGGGCGCGACAGCTCTACAGCTTCGAACCAAACAGATGTTTCCAGATCGAAACCCTTTTCCTCGATCACATCTGCCATAGCCAGCAGCATTCCACCTGCTCCGGCTGCGGGCTCCTGAACAGTATAGAAGCCCCGTTTCTCTATAATCTCCTCCACACCAGTTAAGGAGACATTCGCCATAAGCCGCGAAACCTCATAGGGTGTAAAGAACTGCCCAAGCCGCGCATCAAGCGCGCCGATCTCTCCAGCCACAGCCCCCAGGAAGTCGCAACCACCTGATGAGATTTCCGCAATCGCGATTGCCAAAAGTTCAGGCATTCTGCGAACATCGTCTTTAATTCGGTATCGCTTCACAACCGCCATATACTGCGCTTCCAGCGCATCGCGTTTGGCTGCATCTGGGCAAGCGCGCTTTGCCAGAGCGCAATAGGTCAGCTCGCAAAAGTCCGCAAAAACTTCTGTCCGCCGCTTTGATTGGTCAATGCAATTGAACGCTTTGACGAATTCGGACACCGCTGCCTTGGTCATTCCTCGCCCTCCGGCTCTCGGACTGAACCGCCAATAATGAAAGGGCCGACACGTGAACCTGGTTGTGCCTTAGCCTTAATCTCACGGATCAATGCATCTTGCCGGCCCTTCGTGACTCCTTGCTCCGTCCAAAGCCGGCGCAGCTCTCTTTCGCTATTTCCCATGGTAAAAACTCCCGCGAAGGGCAGGGCGGTGCGGTGGCACCGCCCCGCAGCTTCAGCCTTCCTTCAGCTCTGCCATGCGTTCGGTCAGCGTCCACAAAGCACGGTTAAGCGCCTTGTTTTGGTCGATACCCGCAACCTCGCGCGTAGTCTGGCGACGTGTAGTTCCGTTCGCATTGCGGATACGCCCGCGCAGCCCGCCTTTGATGGTGTTTTCCTGCACCACATTAAACGCGGTCCAAAGGTCGGTTGCCCGGTCGTCTCGGCGCCGGGGCGAAAGCAAGGCATCCGCCGCGACCGGCGCCTGCTTCCCGTCCTCGTTGTGAGCATCCGGAAAACGCAATTCGTGCGCTGCCTCTGCCAGAATTTTGCGTTCCTCGTCTTGCAGAGTGATTGCGCGGAACCGCTGCACCTGGTCTGCGACTTCGGGCGCATCTTCCAGAACCCGATAGGCTCCCTCGATCACCTCACCAATGGCATTACCCGAGTGGCGCACTTTCACTTCGCCAAAGGTATCGCCCACCATCAGGCCATTGGCGCAGACAAAACGGAAAAAGCCGGGGATCATCTGGTAGCTGCTTGTGCCGTCGTTTGCATTGACCAGCACGATTTCAAAAGCCTCGCCGTCAGTGTTGGTAAGGGACCGGTGGCGCAGGCGCAGCATGTGCTTAGTGAACTCAGCCTTTCCCTCAATCCGGGTGCGGGCCTGTTGGGCCAGGAAGGGATCAAAGCCCTCTTTGCGCAGGCCGGTCAGCACGTCGATAGTCGGGATTGGGGCGAACCGCTCTGAACGGCTTTCGTGGGCCTCTGTTGCAAAGATCGAGGGAACGCGGGCGCGCAGTTCTTCGTCGGTCAAGGCTTTGCCAGTAGCAAATCCGCCGTTGCTCATTCCGCGCATATAACGGTGCATAAAGCTCATTTTGATTTTCCTCTTGTGGTGAAAGGTGGGCCGTTGTGGCCTCTCCCTATGACTTGATATTAGTTGCGTAGTAGACCCTAAGCAACGGATATATTTGCATTTTCTTGGAATTGTTCGCTTGCCTTCATCCGCGCCCCCGGCTTTCTTTGATGCCG